>NZ_JBFRKT010000031.1:0-42063 GCF_041469545.1 Vibrio sp. 10N.286.49.C3 | reverse complement strand
TACTTAACAAGGCGTTATATGTTTTTTCAGCATTGGAGAAATAATGGAAGTTTTAATTGAACAGGAAATCGCTCTACATCAGTATGAGATTAGGCAAGATCCTAATGAAGTAGCAAGGTTGCTTCATTCGAGCTTTAAAGAAGTTGGGCGTTCGGGGTGTAGTTTTGATTACTTTTCTATTTTGAGAATGATGCAAAGTGAAGAACCTTCAGATGGTTATATCCACTCTCAAGATTTTGAGTGTATCTTGTTGGAACCTTCAGTTCAGCTGCTTCTATACAAATCAGCATGGGTTTCAAAATCTGGTGAAGTTAGCGCATTTTCTAAGCGGTCGTCGATCTGGGCGTTCACTGGTCACGGTTGGCAGATGAAATATCATCAAGGAACTCCATGTGAAAAGTTTGAACTTCTGTAATTATTGCTGAAGTTTTAGAATTTTGGGTTGTGTACCCTACATATAACTAATAAGGATTAAGGTGTTGCGTAGCCAACACTAAATCCCAAGTGTTGAACAAGCCCGAAGCCACTTTATTAAGTAAATTGTACGATTGAACTTGAAGGGCACATCGCTTTGAGGCTTTTCTCAAGGCGAGCGAGGTCAAGATAAGGTTGCGATAGCAATCTTATCAACCAGTTAGCTGTTTTTCGTTTCTTTCGTTGTCACATCTCCTCTGTTTTCGTCAATGCCATTCTCCTTATTATCCAATGCCTTTCGGCTAGGTGGGTCGGCTTACTCCAACACATGCCATTTCATGTGCACAGCAAGGGCATACTCGTATCGCTTTGCTCCTTATCGGTGCTGTCACTGGCGGCATCATATAGAGTAGGTTCAACAGCAACAGCTGAATACGAACTCTTAAGGCGTGTGCTTGACCACGTAAAAATCCGTAGTCTCTTACTCGCTGTAACCCTTTGGGGAGCACGTGCTGCAAAATGAGCAGCAAGAACTTAAGGATGGGCAAAGTGCGCGTTCGCCATGTATTGGTTTGGCTCTCTTTATAGCGGAACGTGACCGTATCATCGGTGATATGGATGATGTCTTCATCAGGCAACACACCACGATAGAGATAGCGAGCTAAATAACTCAGTGCAGCCTGACCATAACCAACCTGCCTACAATCGACCACCCATTGCTTGGGTATGCCACTCGGCAGCCACAACGTTGGATGCTGATTAATGGCCTCTAGCATTCTTGCTCGCCAGACTTTGGCCAAAGCAAACGCGTTAAAAAGGTAATGCTTGTTGCCTTTGTGCCACGTTCGCCTTGATGGGTCGTATTGGCCTGCCGCCACAATAATGTGCAGGTGTGGATGCAAGTTTCGTTGTCGGCTGTGGGTATGCAGCACGGCTGTAAACCCAAGTTCACCTTGCATCTGTCTTTTCGCAAAGTCCTTTAAAACCCCCGATGCCACCTTAAACATACCGTTATATGTCGCTCTAGGTTGATGTCTTGCTAAGACTCTTAGTTGATACGGCAAAGTGAAGGTCACCATGAAATAGTGAACAGGTAACCGCTTTTGCTGCTGACGTTGTAGCCAGTCAGAAGTGGTGCGTTGTTGGCATTGAGGGCAGTGTCGGTGACCACAAGAAAGCGGTAATCGGTCGTCGTGATGACAGTGACTGCAAAACCATTGTGACCGACCTTGTTGCTCTGTTTTACAAAGGAGCATCGCCCCAATAGCCCGATGCATATCGCCATTCATCTGCGCATAATAGTGACGCTTAAGCGCAGAGTGATGTTGGCGAAGCAGTTCAATAAAGGTACTCATATAATGCTCCCCGTTAAGTCTAGAGCGTCAGTTAAATGGTTGATGGCCATCGCAGCATCGCGTTGTTTTAGCGTAGTCATTCGGGTGTAACGGGCAGTGGTATTAAGGCTTGCGTGACCCAGCAGCGTTTGCAGTGAACGCAGGTCGACCCCTTGCTCAAGCAAGTGCGTTGCAAAGCAGTGTCTGAGAGAGTGGGGGCTGGCGTGTTTTTGGATGTCACACTCTTTGAGCACAAGCTTCATGGTTTTTTGAATACCGCCTCTGTCCATCGGTGCGTCGTTACCTTTTCCAAGCCCGGGAAACAGTAAGCGAGGGTGCTTGTGGCTGAGCCAGTGTGTGCGGAGTGCCTTAAGCGTTCGCAGAGGAAGCGGCACCATTCGGTCTTTGCCGCCTTTTCCTTCGCGTATGTGAACCCGCATCGTTTGGCTGTCGATATCGTGAACCGTGAGATTGAGCCCTTCACCAAGGCGTAATCCCATGCTGTAAAGAGTTAAGAAGAAGACTTGATAACGGGCTTGTCGCGTGTGGTTAATCAGTGAGCTGACTTGTTGCGGTGTGAGTATGTCGGGCAGTCGTTTCACTTGTGGCGGCTTCACGATATTGAGCCACTCCCACTGTTTACCCTGTGTGTAGCGATAGAAAAACTGCAAGCCATTACGATCGAGTTTAATGGTGCTCCACGAGTGGGTTTGGATGAGAGAAGCGAAGAACTGTTTAAGGTCATTGGTGGTTAACGCATCAGGGACTCGATCAAAATGTGCGGTGATCCGACGAACCGCACGAGAATAGGCATCAATGGTCGCGGGTCGTTTACCTTGCAGCTTTAGGTTGGTAAGGTGTTGTTCATAAAGGGCGTTGTAGCGTTCTAAGTCGGTGGCATTCATAAGTTACTCCTGTCAACGACCGTCAGGGTGATGGTGTTACAAGAGTATGGCTTGCACTCGCTTTACTCTGCCGCGCAGCGGCTTCGTTCAACAAACTGTTCAAAATTGATTCTCAACGCGTGGCATTTTTACTGTGCGTTGGCTTAAGTGATTAAGGTGGTTGCTGCAGCTTCAGTATTGCGTTGCTCACCCCTTAATAGGGCGTGATACAGATAGAGGTGGCCATGTGAGAGATAGCATCTTTTCTTTAGTCTTTTTGAGAAGAAATAATGAGATTTCGTTGGGGAAGTGGATAAAATTCTTACTCTTAGAAATATACCTTGGTGAGCAGTTGCTTGAAATGATTTCCACTACTGCTGCTTATAATGAAGATGATCAATACGAAAAAACAGGTCAGGTTCAATTTGGTGACTCTCTAAATGGGTGGTCTAAACCCCTCGTTTACTACATCCCTTCAACTATGATTAATAAGTGGCTTTGTTCATCCATTCTTGAACTATTGGAATATAAATACGTCGCTCACTACCAGTTACTTACATCTAGAGACGATGTAGCAGATATTGAAAATTGCTATGGCTTAAATCATGATAACATTCATCAACTTACAGAGCTCAAGCTAGCTTATAATAGCATTTGGGTAACTATGAATATTATCGTTGATGTTGTTGTTTACTTGGTTACGAAAAATCTCTCAGCAACATTGGCAACGGGTGCGTTTATAGAGTTTATACGTAGATTTAAGTGGTAAGTATTTGTATGAAAAGCAATCTAAGAGGGATTCTCAACGCTTGGCTTTCTTGCTTTTACTTCAATTTTAGTGGTTACGGTAAAATGCTTTAGGTAGGGTGGTACCTTATTGGGCGTTAGAAAGCTTAGGAGGCTATTTTGGCAAGTATAGGTCAAGTCCGAGGTGCATTACTTGAAGAGTCAGTTTTGCATTTGTTGGGAAAAGTTGGTTACAAGATTATCAGAGAAAGACATGATTCAATTGATCCTAGTGATTTAAGATTGAATAGGGCGGGAATGGAAGTCCAAGGACGTGGTGCTTGGCACCAAATCGATGGTTTGGTAGAGCAATATCATACACCAGCATTCATATATCCGTTGCGTTTGCTCGTTGAGGCTAAGTGTTACCCTAGTGACCCTGTGGGAATTGGTATTGTAAGGAATGCTTTAGGCGTGCAAAAAGATATTGAAGAAAATTACTTCACGAAACATCTAGAACCTTCTGATACTAGCTCAATAAGGTTTAATTATCAGTCAGCGATATTCAGTTCTTCCTCATATACAAAGCCTGCAATGGAATATGCTCTTGCACATCAAATATTCTTAATTGAATATAAGTCGATCGCGATAATTCAGCCTTTGATCGAGGCAATAAACTCGTGCGAGCTAAGTCATTTTGCAGCTGGTCAGCAAGTCAATTTAAGAAGACTTAGAGAAGATTTTCACGGCTTAATCAACGGTACGTTGCAAGTTGATAGTGCGCAGACTATCAGTATTGATGGACGAGAGCATGTTAGAGCCGCTATTAACGGATTGCAGCAAATTCGTGGATCGTATTTTGGCATGCTTCAAGGTCGATGGCCGATGCATTTACTTACTGACAACGAGTTAACATCAGAACAATTTAGTCAGGACACAATAAGATGTGAATTGCACGGTGATGTGGATGGTTGGACGTTTAGTCCTTCTGGAATAGTTGACCGTAATGATCCAAGGTGGTTTGAGCTTCAATTTCATTTACCCCCGCAACTTGTTTTTAAGATGGAATCGCAATGGGGTGATCGTCGGAGAGTCGCACAAACCAAGTCTGAGAATTTTTCGTCTATCTCGTTATCCGGAAAGATTGGGGGGATTTGGAGAAACGTGCGTCTAGAATTAGATGAAGATTGGTTGAGGCGTTATTTATTGTCGACCGCTTTCTAACAAATAAGGATTAAGGTGTTGCGTAGCCAACACTAAATCCCGAGTGTTGAACAAGCCCGAAGCCACTTTATTAAGTAAATTGTACGATTGTATCTGAAGGGCACATCGCTTTGAGGCTTTTCTCAAGGCGAGCGAGGCTAAGATAAGGTTGCGATAGCAATCTTATCAGCCAGTTAGCCATTTTTCGTTTCTTTCGTCGTCACATCTCCTCTGTTTTCGTTGATGCCATTCTCCTTATTATCAATGCCTTTCGGCTACATGGGTCGGCTTACTCCAACGCACGCCATCTCATGTGCACAGCAAGGGCATATTCTTATCGCTTTGCTCCTTATCGGGGCGGTGAGTGGCGGCATCCTATAGACCAAGCTCAATAACAGCAGTTGAAGTCGAACTCTTAAGGCGTGTGCTTGACCACGTAAAAATCCGTAGTCTCTTACTCGCTGTAACCCTTTGGGCAGCACGTGTTGCAAAATAAGCAGCAAGAACTTGAGAGTCGGAAAGGTGCGTGTTCGCCATGCTTTGGTTTGGCTCTCTTTATAGCGGAAGGTGACGGTATCGTCGGTGATATGGATGATGTCTTCATCAGGCAACACACCATTTAGGTACCACATAAGTGTGGTAGATCCTCGGTAGGAGGAGTCTATGTCATTCGTTATATGTCTTATTGAAAGTTGCGTCACAATGCGCAACGCGCTACACTTTTCGTATGATTAAATCATTTAAGCACAAAGGTCTTAAAAAGTTTTTTGAGACTGGCAGTAAAGCGGGCATCCAAGCGAAACATGATCGCAAGTTGAGAATGCAATTAGCCGCGATAGATACTGCAACTATTATTGATGATGTTGATTTGCCGGGCTTCAAACTTCATCCTCTGAAAGGGGATAGAGATGGAATTTGGTCAATTACAGTAAATGGTAACTGGCGTGTTACTTTCGAATTTATCGATGGTAATGCTTACATTTTAAATTACGAGGATTACCATTAATGGCTATGTACAACCCCCCACATCCAGGTGAGTTTATCCATGACGTTTATATGGAACCATTTGGCTATAGTTGTCGTTTTGTGGCTAAACAACTTGATGTTGCTGCTTCAACTCTAAATCGAGTGATAAAGGGTAAGAGTTCAATTTCACCTGAAATGGCATTACGTCTTTCAAAATCACTAGGTCGTACGCCTGAAAGTTGGCTAACAATGCAAGATAATTACGATCTATGGCAAGCAAAACAAAACGTGAATCTAACTAAGGTGCACACGATCAATTTTGCTACGACGTAGTAAAATATAACAAACAAGGATTAAGGTGTTGCGTAGCCAACACTAAATCCCTAGTGTTGAACAAGCCCGAAGCCACTTTATTAAGTAAATTGTACGATTGCATTTGAAGAGCACATCGCTTTTAGGCTTTTCTCAAGGCGAGCGAGGTCAAGATAAGGTTGCGATAGCAATCTTATCAACCAGTTAGCTGTTTTTCGTTTCTTTCGTCGTCACATCTCCTCTGTTTTCGTCAATGCCATTCTCCTTATTATCAAATGCCTTTCGGCTAGGTGGGGCGGCTCACCCCAACGCACGAAAAGCTAGCATTCATAATGCGGGCATCGTGCCCCAATTTATTGAGTGTTCTTGCCCAATAATGTGCACCACCACACGCTTCAATGCCTATATGCACGAGTGGTATATCTGCTATTGTAGTCAGTAATTTAGAGCGGGTTACTGACTTATGAAGTAAGACCTTACCATTTTGGTCTACGGCATGAAGACTAAAGTGGTTTTTAGCTAGGTCGATACCGCAGAAATAAGAATAATCAGACATGCTGCCTCCGATGCATTTAAGTACCACATAAGTGTGGCAGATCCTCGGAAGGGGGAATCCATGTCATTCGTTATGTCTCAACGGGTATTGTGACTTTGATAGGAAAACCTCTATGGGTAGAGAGAAAGAAGAAATGATGCGGCAGGAAGAGCTGCAGCCGATGTATGACTGGATCGAAGAAAACTATGGTGATGACGCTGGTGAAGAAGGATCAGACGAATGGGAGGAAGCGGTATTAGCTTTCGAGGTATATTGTGAGGATCGATCTCGATATGAAGAAGAGTGGTATAGGCACGATGAATTGGAATGGTATATTTATAGCCAATCTCAAATTGGAATGTTTAATACTCAAATACAGAGTGTTAAAGCTCTTCTAAATGTCCAAGTCTATAATGAAACTCAATTTAGCCTGTTAGTGATGTTGCATGGTCATACTGTAGCTTCGCTTGAGTCGTATTTAGCATCCAAGTTCATTCAAAATGTAACTAACTCTCAAGAGTTGATACGAAAATTGGTAGAGACTGACCCAACGTTCTCAAAAATGAAGTTTACTCTGAAAGAGATATACGAAAAACAAGAGAGTTTAAAACTAACAGTGGCAACTTATCTAAAGGATCTTATATTCCATGATCTGAAGAAGGTTAAGCCGATGTTCAAAGATGTATTAGGTTGTGATTTTGGTGATATTTCATGGTTATTTTCAGCGGTAAACCTTCGCCACCACTGTGTACATCGAGCTGGTTTAGACAAAGAGGGTAATCGAATAGCCATATCAGTTGAATCAGTAAAGCTGTTGGTCGAAAAGTCTGAGTTACTTGTAAATTCTATTGAAAATCAGCTTTCTAAGCTTGAACAAGCAGAGTTTTGGTAAGACAGAGACATAACAAATAAGGATTAAGGTGTTGCGCAGCCAACACTAAATCCCGCGTGTTGAACAAGCCCGAAGCCACTTTATTAAGTAAATTGTACGATCGGATTTGAAGGGCACTTCGCCTTGAGATTTTATCAAGGTGAACGGCTAAGGTGTGGCATTTTAAGTTCCTATTGGGTTTTGTGTCTAAAGTGTGTGCCTTTAGGGTGAGTGTGCGTTATCCGCCACTTAGTAAGGTTTTATAAGTCATGAACTCGCTCGAAACTCTAGCTAGAAGATTTGATGTTTCTTTAATCGGCTTGTTTTATATCGGCTTAGTTAAATTTTACGAGGCAATTATGAAGTCTAGACAATGTCCCAAGTGTCGGAAAAATGTGGCATGTAGCTGGTTTTTCTTTAGTTCTCATTGGACTAAGTATCGTTGTATTGGATGTGGTTCGCTGATGAAATGGAGTCGTAGGCGAACCTATCTAGGAGCTGTTTCCGGTGGCTTCGCTGGTCCGTTTGTCATTTCAACACAATCTATTATCCCATCTACTTTTCTTAGAATCTCGATCGCGATTGTTTTTGCAATAGTTTTAGCCATTTTTGTGAATAAGCAGATTGAGTACATCGACGAAACTGAGTCATAACAAACGACTATGGCGTCAATGGCTATTTAGGCGCTATTCCTGTTTTATAGACCATCACTTTTTAGCTTTAAAGCTAAAGCCCTATAAGTTTTCTACTGCCACAACGCCAGCAGAAACACAAAAAGACCAATCCCAAGCGTGACCTTTAGAAGTAAGCCAAGAGGGGCACCACCTTTTGGCGCTTTATTGCAACATCCCATCATTGATTCCTAATTTGTCGTGAATGTCATATCACCTTAAACCTTTCCCTTACGGTAAGGTCAATGCTTTATTAGTCATATAATCTGGAATCCGAAAAACAAAAAAGCGAACCGTTCGGTTCGCCTTTTGTTATGTTGTTCTGCTTAGCGCCGCTACGAATTAGTCTTCGTAGTTGTCGATGCTTGGGCAAGAACAGATTAGGTTACGGTCGCCGTATACGTTATCTACACGGTTAACAGTAGGCCAGTACTTCGAGTTCTTGGTTGCTTTCGATGGGAAGCAAGCCAGTTCGCGAGAGTAAGGGCGATCCCATTCTGCGCCTGAAAGGTCAACTTGTGTGTGCGGTGCGTTCACTAGAGGGTTGTTGTCTAGTGGCCATTCACCCGCTTTCACTGCTGCCATTTCGTGACGGATTGCGATCATCGCTTCACAGAAACGGTCTAGCTCTTCTAAATCTTCAGATTCAGTTGGCTCTACCATTAGTGTGCCAGCTACAGGGAAAGACATAGTAGGCGCGTGGAAACCGAAGTCCATTAAACGCTTAGCAATATCTTCTTCGCTGATACCTGTATCTTCCTTAAGTGGACGAATATCGATAA
The DNA here is from genome assembly GCF_041469545.1 of Vibrio sp. 10N.286.49.C3. NCBI lineage: Bacteria > Pseudomonadati > Pseudomonadota > Gammaproteobacteria > Vibrionales > Vibrionaceae > Vibrio > Vibrio sp. 10N.286.49.C3. The sequence continues at coordinate 33,365 of NZ_JBFRKT010000031.1, read as the reverse complement.
TACATTCGTGCGCTACGCGGCCGTTAGTGCCACGGTAAAGAACAGGGTAGTGAGGACGTAGTTTTTCCATCACGTAGTTCGCGTTCAGAATCGCTACTTTAGTCGCGTCTGTTAGACCAGGTTCGCCCATCATTGCGATGTAAGCCCAAGAGATAGGTAGAATTGAAGCACTGCCTAAATCTGCTGCTGATACCGCGTAGTCAGAACCTTGTACACCGTTTTCGATGTGACCGGGTAGGAAAGGTGCTAGGTGCGATTTAACGCCGATAGGACCCATACCCGGACCGCCACCACCGTGTGGGATACAGAATGTTTTGTGTAGGTTCAAGTGAGATACGTCTGAACCGATGAAGCCAGGTGAAGTTAGACCTACTTGAGCGTTCATGTTCGCGCCGTCTAGGTAAACCTGACCGCCCGCTGCGTGTACTTGTTCACACACTTCTTTCACTTGCTCTTCGTATACGCCGTGCGTAGAAGGGTAAGTGATCATGATGCTTGATAGGTTTTCTTTGTGCTTCTCGATTTTCGCTGCTAGGTCTGTCATGTCGATGTTGCCATCTTCATCACACTTAACAACCACAACCTTCATTGACACCATTGATGCTGTTGCAGGGTTAGTACCGTGCGCAGAGCTTGGAATCAGACAAACGTTACGGTGAGCTTCACCGCGGCTTGCGTGGTAGCGTTGAATCGCGATTAGACCTGCGTATTCGCCAGATGCACCAGAGTTAGGCTGTAGTGAGAAATCGTCGTAACCGGTAATTTCACAAAGCTTCTCTTTAAGATCTTTCGCTAGCGCTGTGTAACCTGCTGCTTGATCAAGAGGTGCGAATGGGTGAATAGAACCAAACTCAGGCCATGTTACTGGGATCATCTCAGCAGCAGCGTTCAGCTTCATCGTACAGCTGCCCAGTGGGATCATGCCGTGCGTTAGTGAGAAGTCTTTGTTCTCAAGCTGTTTTAGGTAACGCATCATTTGCGTTTCGCTGTGGTGCGTATTGAATACTGGGTGAGTTAGGAACTCTGATTCACGACGGCAGTTTTCTGGAATTGCTGCAAACTCGTTTGATGCAATGTCAGAAGATAGTACTTGAACGTCTTCTTTCACGTCGAAGATTGCGAACAGTGCGTTCACGTCGTCGATTGTTGTTGTTTCATCTAGGCTGATACCAATCTTACCAACAAGTCGGCGAAGGTTGATGTCTGCTGCTTGCGCTTTCGCGTACAGTGCATCTGTCTTGTCTTCTGTGTTCAGCGTGATGGTATCAAAGAAGCTGTTGTTCGTTAGTTCGTAACCCGATTTAGTCAGGCCAGCCGCTAGGATAGCTGTCATGTGGTGTGTACGACGAGCAATAGTACGTAGGCCTTCTGCACCGTGGTAAACCGCGTAGAACGACGCCATGTTTGCTAAAAGTGCTTGAGCTGTACAGATGTTCGATGTCGCTTTCTCGCGGCGGATGTGTTGCTCACGAGTTTGCATTGCCATACGTAGCGCTTGGTTACCGTGAGTATCGATAGATACACCGATTACACGACCTGGCATTGTACGCTTATGTTTTTCACGAGTACCCATGAATGCAGCGTGTGGACCACCGTAACCCATAGGAACGCCGAAACGTTGCGCTGAACCGATGACTACGTCTGCGCCCATTTCGCCCGCAGGCTTAAGTAGAGCGGAAGCAAGTAGGTCAGTTGCAACGGTTACAAGAGTCTTGTTAGCTTGAGCTTTCGCAATGATGTCTGTTAGGTCACGAACTTCACCCGTTGTACTTGGGTATTGAAGAAGCGCACCAAATACGTTTTGCTCTGGAAGTGTTTCAAGAGCACCAACCATTACTTCAAAACCGATGTACTCAGCACGAGTTTTAACAACTTCTAGTGTTTGAGGGTGAACATCGTCAGCAACGAAGAATACTTTGCTCTTGCTTTTGCCAGCACGCTTACACAGAGTCATTGCTTCGCCAGCCGCTGTCGCTTCATCAAGAAGGGATGCGTTCGCGATTTCCATACCGGTTAGGTCCATTACCATTTGTTGGTAATTGAGTAGAGCTTCAAGACGACCTTGAGAAATCTCTGGTTGGTATGGTGTGTAAGCTGTGTACCAGCCGGGGTTCTCTAAAACGTTACGTAGAATAACGTTTGGAGTGAATGTGTTGTAGTAGCCTTGGCCAATGAAAGTACGTTTCACTTGGTTTAGGTTAGCGATCTCTTTAAGAGAGGTCAGCATGTCCATCTCGCTCAGTGGCGCAGCAAGTGTCATTGGTTTTTCAAGACGGATTTGTGCAGGAACCGTTTCGTCGATCAGTGCGTCTAGGCTAGTCGCGTTGATCGCTTCAAGCATTTTTTGCTGGTCTGCTTTATTAGGGCCGTTATGACGAGCAACAAACTCGTTTTGCGTACCCAAGTCTTTCAGTAATTGGCTTTGAAGTAATTCAGTCATGATATGTTCTACTTTCTCTCTGGAGCCGTGAGCTAGCCCCTAAAATTAAGCTGCTCCAAAGAGCAGCTTTATCGTAATGAGGTTACCTATTAGTCTTCTTCTACAGAGCTTAGGTATTCTTCCGCATCTTTAAGGTTGTTTAGTTCAGACGCATCAGACATCTTCACTTTAACAATCCAACCGCCTTCATAAGGTTCTTCGTTGATTAGCTCTGGGCTATCTTCTAATTCTTCGTTGATTTCTACAATTTCGCCAGAGATTGGTGCGTAGATATCAGAAGCTGCTTTCACTGATTCAACCAGAGAGAAGCTTTCGCCAGCTTCAATTTCGTCTTCAGTGTCTGGCAGGTCAACAAACACAACGTCACCTAGTAGCTCTTGAGCGTGCTCAGAAATACCAATAGTTACAGTACCGTCTCCGTTGTCTTTAACCCACTCGTGGCTGTCTGCAAACTTTAGTGTATTGTCCATTGCTTATTCTCCAAAAATTTATGAGGTTTTAATTTAAATCTTAAAATTGGTTTAACGGTAAAGAGGGAAGCGTTTGCAAAGCTCTTTAACTTGCTTGCGAACACGTTGCTCAACTTCAGCATTGCCTTCAGGGCTTTCAACTAAGCCATCAAGTACATCGCCGATCCATTCACCGATAAGTTTGAATTCTTCAGTGCCAAAACCACGACTGGTTCCAGCTGGCGTGCCTAAACGGATACCAGAAGTAATCATAGGCTTCTCTGTATCGAATGGTATGCCATTTTTGTTACATGTGATCCCTGCACGCTCTAATGCTTCTTCAGTTACGTTACCTTTCAAGCCTTTAGGGCGAAGGTCAACCAGCATTAGATGTGTGTCTGTACCGCCAGTCACAATGTCACAACCGCGAGTTTGCAACACTTCAGCGAGAACTTTTGCGTTGTCGATCACTGAATCAATATAAGTATTAAATTCTGGGCCAAGTGCTTCGCCAAACGCCACTGCTTTAGCCGCGATAACGTGCATTAGTGGGCCGCCTTGAAGGCCAGGGAACACTGCAGAGTTGATCTTTTTGTTGATGTCTTCGTGGTTCGTAAGAATCATGCCGCCGCGTGGGCCACGAAGTGTTTTGTGCGTTGTTGTGGTAACAACGTGTGCGTGTGGTAGTGGGCTAGGGTGAGCACCTGTCGCGATAAGACCCGCGATGTGTGCCATATCGACCATTAGGATAGCGCCAACTTCGTCAGCAATTTCGCGGAACTTAGCGAAATCAATAACGCGTGGGATAGCACTACCACCTGCAATAATCATTTTAGGTTGGCTTTCGACAGCTAATGCGCGAACTGCTTCGTAATCGATTTCAAGTGTGTCGCGGTCTACGCCATATTGAACTGCGTTGAACCACTTACCAGACATTGCAGGACGTGCACCGTGTGTGAGGTGACCACCAGCATCTAAAGACATACCAAGGATTGTGTCGCCGGGTTGAAGTAGGGCAAGTTTTACTGCACCGTTTGCTTGAGCGCCAGAGTGAGGCTGCACGTTTACGTACTCACATTTGAACAGCTGTTTAGCACGTTCAATTGCGATAGCTTCAACGGTATCTACGTGCTCACAACCACCGTAGTAGCGACGGCCTGGATAGCCTTCTGCGTATTTGTTGGTTAGGCAAGTGCCTTGAGCTTGCATTACTGCTTTAGAAACGATGTTCTCAGAAGCAATAAGTTCGATTTGTTCGTTTTGACGAGTGTTCTCTGCTTGGATTCCAGCAAATACGGCGTCGTCAGTGCCTGATAGGTTCGTAGAGAAAAAACTGTCTAAGCTGTGGTTTTGGTAAGCGTTCATTGTCGAGACCTTTCATTAAGCTAATGGTGATTGTTTTTATAGTCCATTAGGTCTTACGTTGATTTCTGCATCGGTATCGTTTGCGCTATATAGGTACAGACATACGTTGATTGCGTATTAAATATACTCTTACAGCGTCTAAGCGATCGTTGTAGGGTCAATGCAGCACGAATTGGTTCCCAAAAAATCGGGTAAAAAACAGCTCTTACAAATGTTAAATCTATCATTTGCGGCAAGCCGAAGTAGCATCTCTTCATCTAACAAGTCGATAACATAGCTCCGTTAAAATCAATTTTCAACAAAAATTTCCAATAGGAAACAGATTTTCTTGTTTTGCTACGGGGAGCACGCTTTATTTCTCTGTGTGCTCTTTAATCAACAAAGCGCTTTATGCAACAATGAAATTAATAGACAGGAAGTAAAAAATTAGTGAGGGACCTATGTCAGAAGACATTTATGATGAGTACCCATCTCTAACGTTGGCGAAGGAAACGTTAGACCAGAATATTGAACCACTTAGGCTTGGCCAGCGCATTAAAGACATCCGCGGTAAGCTTGGGATCACGCTAGAAGAAGCAAGCCAAAGAACAGGCTTGGCGCGTTCTACGCTCAGTAAAATAGAGAATGAACAGATCTCTCCGACCTTTCAAGCGATGCAGAAATTGGCTATGGGGTTGCAGATAAATATGCCGCAACTCTTTGAACCACCAAGAAAAAAAGTCGCTACAGGACGTCGTGATTTAACCAAAGTAGGCCAAGGTAAACCACACCCAACACCCACTTATGAACACGAATTGCTTGCCACAGAGCTCTCTAATAAGAAGATGATGCCGTTTAAGAGTCGAGTGAGAGCTCGTACTTTTGAAGAGTATAACGATTGGGTGCGCCACGATGGTGAAGAGTTCTTAATGATCATATCGGGTGATGTGATGTTCTACTCAGAATTCTACGAACCCGTGCCAATGAGTGAAGGCGATAGCATGTATTACGATGCGAATATGGGTCATATGCTGATTTCAACTAGTGCTGAAGATGCACTCATTCTGTGGGTGACTGCAAAATAACTGTAGGTCACAGCAAAATAAGCTAACAAGTTTTGAATTTCTTATAGTGGATGCAAACGTTTGCTTTTGTTTTGAACGTTAGCTAATAGACGCGATATTGATGCGAAAATCATCAATATCGCGTTTTTGCATGTACCGAACAATTGTTTTTAAATTGTTAAATGTCACATTTTGAGCTGTTTGACTATTGTTAAGGGTGTAAAACTGACGCAGGCTTGTTTATTATAGTGAACATGGTTTACTCATGTTGATTGAAGTTTACTGAAGTGAATTCTTAGAAAGTGAGTTGTATGGGTTCTGTACAGTTATTCATAATTTATAGAGCCAACGATATAAGCCTATATAAAGGACATCACTTTTTACTATCTACTGTTTCTAACGTTAACCAGTATCGTTAGAGGCGACTCTAAATAGAGATATAAGCGGCAGACTCGATTTTGGACAGCCTGCAACGCTTCATGGAGAATAAAATGACTCAAGAACACGCTAATCAAGACCTACTAACAACACCACTGCATGCACTTCACGTTGAAGAGGGTGCAAAGATGGTTCCTTTCGCTGGCTACGATATGCCAGTCCAGTACCCACTTGGTGTAAAGAAAGAGCATTTACATACTCGTGATGCTGCTGGTCTTTTTGATGTTTCTCACATGGGGCAACTTCGTCTACATGGTGTAAACGCAGCTGCTGTCTTAGAATCGTTGGTTCCTGTAGATATTATCGACCTTCCTTCTGGTAAACAGCGTTATGCGTTCTTTACTAACGAGCAGGGCGGCATTATGGATGACCTGATGGTTGCTAATTTAGGCGACCACCTATTTGTTGTTGTGAATGCAGCTTGTAAGACACAAGATATCGACCATCTAACGGCGCACCTTCCAGCTGACGTCGAAATGGAAGTGATTGATGACCGCGCTCTATTAGCCCTTCAAGGCCCTAAAGCGTCTGAAGTTCTTGCTCGTTTCCAACCTAGCGTTGCAGACATGTTGTTCATGGACGTTCAAAAAGTCGATATCGATGGCGTTGAATGCATCGTGAGCCGCAGTGGTTACACGGGGGAAGATGGCTACGAGATCTCTGTTCCTAACGATCACGCTGAAGCACTGGCACGCAAGCTAACATCAGAAGCGGAAGTTGAGTGGATTGGCCTTGGTGCTCGTGACTCACTTCGTCTTGAGTGTGGTCTATGTCTATATGGTCACGATCTAGATACAACGACAACGCCAGTAGAAGCCAGCCTTCTATGGGGCATTCAAAAAGTGCGTCGTACAGACGGTGAACGTGCAGGCGGTTTCCCTGGCGCTGATATCATCCTTGAGCAAATCGCAACCAAAGATGTTCAACGTAAGCGTGTTGGTCTTGTTGGTCAAACTAAAGCGCCAGTACGTGAAGGCGCTGAGCTGTTCGATGCTGAAGACAACAAGATTGGTGTTGTAACAAGCGGTACAGCGGGGCCTAATGCAGGCAAACCTGTTTCTATGGCATATGTACGCACTGATCTAGCAGTAATTGGCACTGAAGTATTCGCTGAAGTTCGTGGTAAGAAGCTACCAATGACAGTAGAAAAAATGCCATTCGTACCTCAACGTTACTACCGTGGCTAATCTATTTTAAGAGAAACTATTGAGCTAAGCTAAGCTAAGCAAAGCCTACTGTTTGCTTCTCTGTGTAGAGAAGTTCAACGGTAGGCTTTTTTGTTTAAGCCTGTCTCCCTTTTTATGAACGTATCTATTTTTATAAACGTATCTAATTTTAAGAGCGTATAACTTTCTATATCGCTACAAGCCCAGATACCTGAAAGTTCGTTTTTTAAAACGAGACATATGGCTATATCATTAAAATTGCTTACTATAATATTAGTGGTACGTGTTATGGTGACGATTCATCATTTTTGTAAATAAGTAGTAGGGGTTACAAGGAGTTATCTATGAATGTTAACCATACAATGAGTCCGGTTCGTAAAGCCGTTTTAGGGCTGTTAGCTCCATTGATTTACACATCAAGTGTTATGGCGACGGAAAACTCGGTCGAAAGTGCTCCTAATGTCGGTGTTTCACCTTATATTATCAATGGTAGCCCCACAACAGATGCAGAACTAACTAATACTTATCCAACGTTTACTAGCCTGTACTTTCATGATGGTTCAAAATTTTCTAACTACTGTGGTGGAACCATTATAGATGCACAATTCGTGCTTACCGCTGCCCATTGTGTGTATGAAAGTTACGCGTGGATGCTTAATACTTGGGTTGTTCCAGGAATGGCAGATCAAACAAAATATAACAACGGTGGATACCAATCAGCACGAGTCGAAAAGATATATTATCCAAGTGACTATAGTAATAATCTTGATCCCATCAACGGGAAAGTATTACCAAACGATATTGCTATCTTGAAACTCAAAACAGCCTTAAATGTACGAGACTACTCTTCTTCAATTAACTCTACATTCGACAATGTCTATGCATTGAATCGTGGTCAAGATACGTTTAAGGCAGTTGGCCGAGGCTTGACGAGTCATATAACTGATGACCAAGGCAAAACTGTTTCTAGAACTGCTACCAATGTAGTAAATCAAGCGAATTTAACCTTCGATGCTACAAATAGCTGTAATTCAACAGACAAACAGCTTTGTTTTGATGGAGCGCAGTTCAATGGATACAAAAACTCGACCTGTAATGGTGATTCAGGCGGTCCTGTCTATTGGTGGGATGGGGTTAGCTATCAGCAAATAGGCATTACGAGTTACGGGCCAGCTACATGTGGAAGCCTTACTGAAAAATACACGTCTGTTTTTACGGAAGTTTATGATTATGCAGGATGGATAGATCGAGTTGTTTCAGGCACTGAAAACGCAACTTTTGAAGTTAGAAGTACACCGAGTTCTCGTGTTCTCGTACGAGTGAGCGATGGTGAAACCGTTGATTCATCTTCTGCTTTGTTAAATGAAACGTCAATGCCGAAGATAAGCCTATCGGGCGGGTCTAATTCAGGCACCAACTCAGGCTCTAGTAGCGGCGGTTCTTTGGGGTTCTTGTCGATATTCGCGCTTGGTTTACTTATTTTAAGAAGACAATCTATTTAAAGTTAAGTAGACGTTCATCAGCATGATTGAGGGCTATACCTCGACAGGTTGTTCATTTAAGCATTAATGAAAGAAGTCTTAGATTAAGTCGACGCTAAAAAGCATCAGCGTCGACTTGGTTATTTCGGTGTACTATCGCTTCAAACTTGTCGATATGCCTGCTTATTGATTTTCGCCTTCCTGCTATACCTTTCGACAATTTCATCCATTTGCTTTATGGCATCGTTGATATTTTGAATACCACCTTGTACAACACCTTTCTCGCTTTGGTTCAATGCAGAAAAGGCCTGTTTTAATTCTTTATCTTCCAGCATATTTCCGTGTAACAGCACTTCTTTGTAAGTCAGTAATCTCTGCTGTACCGCAACAATTTCATTACGGGTATCTTCTGATTCTAAAGCCTGTTGTATGCAAGGAAATGCCAATTTATAGAGATTCGCAATTTCCAATTTCACGCTATCATTATTCGCAATTTGCAATTTTTCTTATTTCCTAGCTCTTGATAATTCAAACTTATCTGCCCGTGAGTTAACGCCGTTGTAAGTATGAAAGTCCATGAAACGTAACGTTTTTATCGGCCGAATAATATGCCTTTAATCACTTATGTAAACTGTTCTAAGTCAATATGGTCTGCTTCTTGCTGAAATTAGGTCATAACTGTCTATTCTGGAGGTGCTTATGTCACAAGAACCTATAGTCATTGCGCTGATTGAGCGTAGGAAGCTAGGCAATTGGTCTCAAGAAAAATTAGCGGCTAGCGCAGGGATGAGCTTGAAAACCTATCAACGAATTGAGCGGGGAGAGGCTGATATCAAAATGTCTCAGTATCGTTCGATCACGAGAACCTTGAAAGTTACGGACTTGGATGTCGTACTCGACGTTGTAGGAGCGTCTGAAGCAGCAGCGGAAGATGTAGCTGCTGCTAGTCGTTTGTTAACCAGTGAAGAGCGAATGCTGTTGATTAAACTGATTTTGTCGGTCAAAAAACAGAAGTAGCGTTTTGTTCTAATAGACACTTTCTAATCAATAGTATTGCGAATATGTAGCCTCAAAGAACCAGTCTTCGAATAAATTGTCTACGAATTAATAATGTCAGGTATGATCTTTTGTCCAGCTAGTTAGAGCTAAAATGATTGTTTCATGGTGAGGTGCTCACTACGGACATGAAACAATTAGTCTACTCTTCCGCGAAGTTGTTTGGTGGTGCTTCTTTGCTTTTTACTTTCTAAACGTCTTTTTTGAGAGCCGCGTGTTGGCTTGGTTGCTCGTCTCACTTTTTGAACTTTTGTTGCTTCTAAGATCAGCTCTTTCAAACGTACCAAAGCATCGTCTCGGTTTTGCTCCTGAGTTCTGTACTGTTGAGCTTTAATGATAATCACACCATCTTTAGTGATACGACCATCTTTATGTGCCAGGAGTTTTTCTTTATAGAAATCGGGTAGGGTTGAGTGCTTTATGTCAAAACGTAAATGTATCGCACTCGATACTTTATTGACGTTTTGACCTCCGGCTCCTTGAGCTCTGATCGCGGTTAGCTGGAGTTCCCAGTCTTGAATTGAAACAGAGTTAGATATTTGTAACATAAACATCCATTTTGAACAGTAATATGGGGTCATGATACTGAATATTGGGTATGGTATCAGTAACTTTCTTAAAGAGTGGTAGTAGTGATGAAAATTGATTTAACGGCGTATGAAGGATTAATCTTTGATATGGACGGTACGTTGATCGATACAATGCCAGCACATGTGAAAGCATGGCAACAAACGGCGGAAGAGTTCGGCTTTTATTTCGAAGCGTCTTGGCTGCATAGCTTAGGTGGAATGCCGAGTTATAAGATCGCTGGTGAGGTAAATAGTAAGTACGGTTTATCGCTCGACCCACAAGCGGTTTCTACGTTTAAAATGGCTTCGTTTGCAGCTATTGAAGACAAAGGAGATATTATCCCTTGTACGTATTCTCTTTTGATAGACCATCTCGGTGACAAGAAGATTGCGGTTGGAACGGGCAGTCAACGCAAGAGCGCAGAACAACTGTTAGATAAAACGGATATCTTGAGTAAGTTGGATATCTTAGTGACAGCGACAGATGTGAAGAATCATAAACCAAACCCTGATACTTTCTTAGCTGCTTGTTTTGGTATGGGTTTACAGCCAAAGCAGTGTGTTGTGTTTGAAGATACTCACCTTGGTAAGCAGGCAGCCCATGCTGCGAATATGGATTGCATTCTGGTAGTCGAAGGGAATACGCTGGAGTTCTACCCCGCACCAAGTTGATTGTTGAGTGAACGACTCTAGAGTGAAATGAATAAGTTAGCGGGGCGGTGGTGCGATGCAGGCTCCCACTATGCAATTTCGCTCATTTCGCTATCAAGGAACAAACATACACTGTTTCTACCTACTGCTTTTGCTTCGTAAAGAGCTAAATCGGCGCACTTATAATTGAGTGCAGGTTCACCTGTTAGGTTGGTTATTCCGCCACTTATTGTAACGACGTTGTCGAACTCGATACTGATCGCGATTCTCAGCCTATTAAGCACATAGTCGGCTTCTTGTGGTGTCGTGTGAGGCAAGATAACCCCAAACTCTTCTCCCCCAATACGAGCCACGAAATCGGTATCTCGGCATTCACGTTGCAGTACCTGTGCTACGGTTTGTATGGCTTTATCGCCATAATCATGTCCAAATCTATCGTTAATGCGTTTGAAATGGTCAATATCCAATATGGCTAAGCAAGATTGCTCGCGAGTAGGGTAACGACTAACGCGAGAACACTCGTCACGAAGCTCCAGGTCGAACTTTCGTCTATTCCAACAGCCAGATAGTGCATCTTTTTCGCTAAGGTTTCTCAATTTATTCTCGAGCTCTTTGCGTTTGCTGATATCAACAAATGATGCAACATAAAATTGAATCACATCTTTTGAGTCTTTGATGGTTTGTATTCGAAGAATTTCCGTGATGAAGGTGCCATCCTTTCGTCGGTTCACCACTTCGCCTTCCCACATCCCTGTCTCTTTAATGACGCTCCACATTTTAGTGTAGAACTCTTCATTATATCGGCCAGCGTTAAACAATGAAGGCTGTTTACCTTTTACATCTTCTAACTCGTAGCCACTGACACGGGTGAACTCTTGGTTTACTTTTATGATTCGGTTATTTTTGTCTGTGATTAATAGGGCAGACATACCGTTCATTGCCGCTTTGGCGAGTTGGCTTTCGATACTGTTCTTTTTATGATTTCTGTTCCACAGTACGAAACCTGCAGATATCATTGAAATCAATATCGAGAGTATGATTATCTGAACGACTATGGCGTGATTTTCTTGTTGAAACTGAGTGTTAAATTGATGTTCTTCAATATGAAGAACCATATAAATTGGTCCTTCAAACTGCTTAATCTTAGGGCTGATGTCAGAGTGAAAATACCAGTTTTTACCATCAAAATAGCTGGATGAGGTGCCGCTTTGAATATTCTGCCACAGGCCTGGGGCTAGTTTTGCATACGTCTTGTCTGAACGTGATTCAATCACATGCCCAAATGAATCCTCAGGGTCGGGACCCATGATGACATGACCAGTATTATTAAGGATGACCGGAACTGTCGCTGATGTACCTATCTGGTAATGTAAGCGATCATAGATCTCGCGCATATTTAGGTTAGCAATGAAATAGCCAATAATGTGCTCCCCTACAGTGACAGGCGTCATAATGCGAAGTGTCGGCGAAAAGGGGCGAACTAACTCTCCATTTTCAACTTCTAGATCAATGCCTGTAGCTTTAACTTCTCCAATCTCTAATTCTTGTAGCTTTTTGTAGTAATCGCGAGAGGATTTGTTTTGTAACTCGTGGTCTGGAGTGACACTTGCGTGGCCATCTTTATAGTTGACGCGGAATACTTCATTAGCGTCTAGATCTAGGAAACGCAGTTGAGAGTAGTATTGTTGCCCGTGTGCCAATACAACCCACAGATCCTGCAGTGCTTGTTTGTTAGTAACTGAAGGCTCGGAAATGGAACGAAGTAGGGTCTGTGAGGCGGCAATAGAGGGAACCGCGTTTGATATTTGCTCAACAATAATAGCGAGTTGATGGAAGCTGTATTCGATTTGGTTTTGATTAGACTGTTTGATGTTTAGCGCATACTGGGCTTCAACCCGTTCAAATTCAGAGTTTATATAGAGAGCAGGGACTAATCCTAGGACAAACAAGGTACATAGAAATTGGCTGATCAGTTTTTTTATACTCGTATTCATCACTGTCCTCGAAAAATCAGCGCAATACTATATATTTTGTAGGCCTATTAATGTGATCTTGACCCAAAACTTATAATCAGATGTGCATATTATTTCGTTTTTAATGAAATTTATTGCACTTGGGGTGTTAATTGAGCAATTAGGTATCAGAAACGAGACCTGTCCGCAAATATAATGGGGAGCATAGTACGGACAGGTTATTCTAGATAAAGCGGATTTTTAGCCTATGTCTGGTCGTAATTAACTTAAGCCAACGATGTTTCCTTTGCTATCAATGTCCAACGACATAAAAGCCGGTTTATCCGGTAGGCCTGGCATGGTCATTACATTGCCGCACAGCGCGTAAATAAAGCCAGCACCAGCACACAGTTTTAGCTCCCTAACGGGTACGTCAAACTGAGATGGTGCACCTTTTACGTGTGCTTCTGTCGAGATCGATAGTGGTGTTTTTGCTAAACAAACCGATAGGTCGTTATAGCCATGCAGTTTGAATTCGGCCAGTTGTTTTTTAGCCAGTGGAGATAGCGAGATACTTGCTGCGCCATAGCCAACTTCAGCGACGGCCATCAGTTTTTCTTCTAGGCTTTGCTTTGAGTGATACAACGGCTTAAATTCACTCTGTTTTTGGCAAGCTTTTACTACGGCGTGAGCCAATTTAGTCGCCCCTTCGCCACCCTGACCAAATGCTTCGCTTACTTCAACACTAACGCTTGGGTCGAAGTCGGTGATCATCTGTTTCAAAGCATCGAGCTCTTGAGCTGAATCTTGTGGAAATCGATTGATCGCAACAACGGTAGGCACTTGGTATTGCTTAACGCTGTTGATGTGCCATTTAAGGTTCTCAAACCCTGCAATAAGCGCGTCTTGGTCATCATTAAAGATTGAATCTGGTAGCGGAGTTCCTGGTCTCAAATCGTATAAACCTGAGTTGGCTTTTAGACCACGTAATGTTGCGACAATAACAGCACAATCTGGATTTTTTTTCGATGCTTTCACTTTGATGTTACATGCTTTCTCAAAACCCATATCTGAGCCGAAGCCACCTTCCGTCACGACAAAGTCACTTAGCTTTAACGCAACCTTATCGGCAATAATAGAAGAGTTACCGTGTGCGATGTTAGCGAATGGCCCCGCGTGGATTAGGGTAGGAACCCCTTCAAGGGTTTGCATCAATGTTGGCTCTATGGAGTCTTTCATTGTGACTGTCATAGCACCTGCTACGTTGAAGTCATCTGCAGTTAATGGCAAGCCTTGGTTGTTGTATGCGAGTACCACTCGTCCGATACGCTTTCTTAAATCTTGGAGGTCATCAGTGAGAGCAAGAATAGCCATCAGCTCTGAAGCGGCTGAGATGTCAAAGCCATCCTCGCGCTCAAAGCCATTAATTGTTTTGTCTGCTTCGTTCTTGCCAACCGTGATCATACGCAGTGCGCGGTCATTGTGGTCAAGTACACGTCGCCACACGATTCTGCGTGGGTCGATATCCAGAGCTTTTAAGCCTGAGCGAGCCTCAAAGGCTTCTGACCCTTCACGTTGCTCATGATACAAACGAGCGTCAATAGCGGCAGATGCGAGGTTATGAGCGACTGTTACGGCATGAATGTCGCCAGTCAGGTGAAGGTTCAATTGCTCCATTGGGGCAACTTGTGAATAGCCACCGCCGGCTGCACCACCTTTTACACCAAATACCGGGCCCATTGAAGGTTGGCGAATGCAGGCCATAGCGGATTGGTTAATCTTTGCTAGACCTTGTGCTAGTCCGATAGTGGTGACGGTTTTGCCCTCACCAAGAGGCGTCGGTGTGATGGCCGTAACCACGACTAATTTACCATCTTGTTGGCTAGCGAGGCGTTCAAGTGATGTGAGAGACACTTTAGATTTGTATTGCCCTAATGGCTGATGTTCGTTGTGGTGCAGGCCAGCTTGCTTGGCAACTTCACTGATGTTTTTAAGGGGAGTAGAGCGACAAATATCAATATCAGACAGCATATTTGATCCTTATATCAGAACCGAAAGGTGGTACGTAAACGTTTGCGTGGCGATAGTACTGTATAAATTTGCCAAGTAAAGGCAAACCACATCAATTATGTGCTGGAAGATAACAGATCTAAAGAGTCATTGCGCGAGATCAAATCTTAAACGAGAAAAATATTCGATCTGATTACCTTCAGCTGCCGTTATATTGGTGTTGAATACAAAAAGGGCTGCATATAGCAGCCCTTCAAGGAATGGGTAATCCAACTTGGCGTTAACCTCTAAGAGTTAACTACCTAATAGAGTCGCTTAACGATCCCAGTATGTTTCTTCTAAGCTATCTTCGCGTTCAGGTAGTGCACGAGAAAGGCGAGGAGAGTGCTGAGTCAACACTTCATAGCTTACACGGTTTGAGTACTTACAAATTTGAGACAGAGAAGAATACGTTAGACACGAGTGCTCGTGCTTTTCTGAGTTTGGTACATTCACGTGGTGGTAGCTGTTTGCTGCCATGTCGTGTAAAAGTGCAGAAAGTGCACCATCACCAGCACCATTGGTGTTTTTAATTTCGCGCGGGCCACCAAGATAAGGGCCAATGTGAGAGTATACTTTTACCGGATCTTGACAGTCTTGCTTACGCATAGCACGGCTGAACTCGAATTTATTGAACTCAGGAATGTTACCCGGTAATAATGGCAGAGTGGTTTCGCGTTTCGCAGGCTCGTCAGTGTAGCCAGCCATGTATAAACCGATAGGGCCTGCAGTACAGAGAACGAGGTCAACCCACTCAAGTGCTTTGTTAGCAGCTAGAAGCGGATCTTTTTCACCCGTTAACGCTTCACCTTCGTCTTCGTTCATCGCGACGATGGTTACGTTTTCTTTCAGATATTCTTGCCACCATTCCGCATTACCTTCGATCACGTACTTAGTACCAAGTGTTAGTACAACTGGCACATTGTGCGCTTTCGCGTATTCAATCGCTTTTTGTACCGCTTTTGGCATCGGATCTTCAGGTTTGCCGCGCATTAGGTATGACGACACAACCAATGCTGATGCTTTCTCGAACACTTTTTCAGGAACGCTTTCAGGAAGCAGTTGGTTCATGTGGCCTTCGTTGATTGCAAACGTACGTTCACCATCTTCAGAAATAAGCGTGTAGCAACGACCAATAGGACCATCAACCGTTTGAAGGTGATTTAGATTCATACGAGAAGAAGTGCGGCAAAGGTAACGATAACCAAATGAGCCAACTTCAATCTTCTTAGACATAACGCCGAGCAATACAGATTTACTGTCTGCAAGTACGGAATAGTTGTGCAGTGTGTTGCCGATAGTATCGCCAGGGTATTGATGCGTGATCAAACCGCGCTCAACTAACTCTTCGTACAGCGCATCTGCTTTACTCTCTTCCAATACCAGTGAGTGACCTTTACTCAGCTCATATTTTTCAAGGAACGCGTTATCAACACGGGCTTCGATATCAACAATCGTTTGACCAACACCGACAATTGTTGCGCGGTGAAGCTTAGGCGTTTGTTGCATTTGGTTGACCAACGGATCACGTGCGTGAGTTGGAAAGTAGTGTTTAGATTTACGCTGTCCAGGAAACTTCATATGAAAAATACAGTGAAAAAATTTTGCCGAATGATATCACATTTTGTTTCTGATTCTTTCATTTTTATTACATTTAGAATCACCTGTACGATGTCTGTACAGGTGACTCGTTTTACTTTTCGCTTGAGGGCATTTACGTGAGCCTATTCCGCTGGGAGGAGTGTTGCTGGATCAACGTAAGCCTCAGTACCCCATAGGGGAACGGTTGAAAGGCTATGCTTGAAACTGCCTTCTGTTTCTTTGGTGGTGTATGACAAGTAAAGCAGCGATTGATTCTCTACATCGTAGATACGACGAACCTTCATTGTTTTAAAGAAGATACTTTTTGATTGTTTGAACACCACTTCACCAGATTTGCTTTTGTCTATTTTAGCAATCATTTCTGATGTAATTTCACCGGTTTGACGACAAGAAATAGAGCTATCGCTTGGATCGGAAAGGCTAAGGTTTGCTTCGATTGAAGCGATATGACAAGTCACACCTGCGATTTTATCATCATCTAAAGAAGACATTTTGATATCCTTCATTGTGAAGAATCCAAGAGAGACGTCGCCAACCTCGTTGTCCGAACAGCCAGCCAACATTGTGATGATACCCGCTGCTATTAAGGCTTTTTTCATAAGAAGTCCTTTTTATTTATAGAGTTCTGTTTACTATAAGGATATTGAAAGCTTGAATACGAGTGTAGAGCTTTTCGTTAAGTTCTTAAAGGATGTTGTTGGATAATGGAAAATATGAAGCATTTAAAGTACTTGTTGGCCTTGGTCATGCTCTGTATGCTCTGTGCTTGTAGCTCGGCACCTCAGTCGAATATATGTCTTCCAAATAGCTGTGACATTTGGGGATACTAACCGTAGGTACTAAAAGAATGAATAACGAAATACCTGAAATTGTACAGAAGAAAAACCAATGGCTGTTTAGTCAACTCGATATTGCCTACCCCGCAAAAGAGAGCCTGCTAGGCCGAGAACTTTATCAAAGCAAACTCCCGTCCAAGACATACCAACTCCTCACCCAAGATCAAACACCTTCCCAAATTGATGAACTGCATAAAGTCGACTTCCATAAACTGACCGTACTTTTTTCACTTAACCAAGCCAGCGCTTACCAAGATGAAACCGAAAGGGCGTACATGTTAGAGTTTTTGAGTCAGATTATGTTATCTGACGAACATGTCTTATACATAGGGACTCAAAATGGTGATGTAGCAGCGAGCGCTATCGTTACAGAAGCGGAGGATTCTCTGCTAATCTCAGACGTTGTGGTTGGAAGTGGTCAAAGTATCAACGCTTTTGCTAAGCAGATCCTTGATTTTTGGGCACAAGATCATGCTTCTCGCGATAAAGTGTGGGTCGAGAACTAAAGGTTCTTTGAGAAAGCGTTAATCTAAGTAAAATACCCCGTCTTATTTAAAGGGTATTGTATGTACAAGCTATTGTTCTCAATCGCTGTATTGTGTGTTAGCGCTTATTCTTCACTCAGTTTTGCTAATGACTGGGATATCAAACGCATCCTAGTTTTACACTCATACGAACCTTCTTATCAGTGGACCGCTGACTTCCAAAAAGGGATAGACAGTGCGTTCAGCCAATCTCAAGCCGAAGTTAAACTCTCAATCGAGTATTTGGATTCAAAGCGCGTCCATAGCCCTGAGTACTACGATTCTATCGCAAACTACTTACGTACCAAATATGCAGATTATAAGTTTGATGGTGTAATCGCGACTGACGACAACGCGGCTAACTTCCTTGAATCTCTGCCTAGTTTGATCGATCGCTCCACACCTGTCGTTGCTGCCGGTATTAACGATTTCAGTACCGACATGTATTCGGTGTCTGATAGAGCAACCGTGCTTTATGAGAACGATCAGATAGACGTCAATATTGATCTAATTTCGAAGTTAAGACCTAACCTAAAAATACTGTATTTCATCAATGATTACAGTGTCACTTCTGAGTTAATTCGCAAAGAGATGAATCGCGTGATGACTGAGTTCCCTAATATCACATTGGTTGAAATACGCGATTTATCGTTAGTGCGTACCCGTCAGTTTTTGGAAGGTATCTCTGCTGATGACGCGGTTTTGCTCAGTCATTACAATACCGAATTGAATCGAGGCGTGTATCATACTTATCAAGAGGTTTCGGATACTTTGTCTAAAGCAAGTGCTGCTCCAGTGTTTGCTTTGTGGCAGTTCTATATTTCGGGAGATGTACTTGGTGGCTATGTGAATCACTCTCAAAGCATGGGTGAAGAGACGGTTAAGGCGCTCGATAAGTACCTACCTCTTGGTTTCGACGAACCTTTAACTCCAGGTGAGAACAAACGTTTTGTTTTCAATTATCCAGCGATGACAAATTTCGGTATCCGTGAGAGTGCGCTACCTGATGAGGCTGTATTCATTAATGAGCCTTCATCCTTTATTCGTAAAAACTTTCAGTTGCTATTGGGATTGTCGATGGTCATTGCAGGTTTGAGCCTGATTATTTTGATGCAATTTGTCACTCTACGCCAAAAGAAAGAACTGGCTAAAAAGAGCAAACGAATCTTAAAACTTCAGAAGCAAACACTGAATATTCAAAAAGATATGATTCATGTTCTCGGAGAGGCGATTGAAACTCGCTCTGGCGAAACCGGTAATCACGTTAAGCGTGTCGCCAAGTTGTCTGCGTTGCTTGCTAAGTATCGTGGCTTGAGCCATCGCGAGGTCGAGATGATAGAGATCATTAGTCCGATGCATGATGTGGGTAAAATTTCAGTCCCAGAATCAATCTTGGATAAACCAGGTAAATTGACCGAGCAAGAGTGGGAAGTGATGAAGCTTCACACAACGGCAGGCTATAACTTATTGAAGAGTGGAGCCGGTGATATTACCAATCTGGCTGCTATCATTGCCAACGAGCATCATGAACGTTGGGATGGGGCTGGATATCCTAATGGCAAAGTGGGTGACGAAATTCACTTGTTTGCCCGTATTACGGCCGTCGCGGATGTGTTTGATGCACTACTCAGTGCCCGTTGTTACAAAGAGCCGTGGCCATTAGAGATGGTTATCGATTTGTTCGAGAGAGAATGCGGCTGTCAGTTCGACCCTGAGCTTACTCAGTTACTACTGAGCCACTTACCCGAGTTTGTTGCTATTCGTGATTCGTATCCAGATACCATCACCGCGGAATGTCGCATTGAATTAACGGATAAACCTATTGTTATTGAAGAATTGGCCGTGAATTAACGGTTTATTGGCAAATAAAGTCGTGATTGGTGACGCTCAAAGTATATTAATTTAATGAGTACTGTTGCTTATGGTTAGGCATAAAGTGATCCACTGCATATTTCGCGTAGAGAAATAAGAGGCGATAGGTAAAGTGTTACCTTAATCATCACGCGTATTGAAAGAACACTATAGGATAAAACTTGAATTCAATGCGAGTGAGAGAGCTATGCGGTTAGAACAAACTAAATGTGTAATTTTCGATTGTGATGGAACACTCATCGATAGCGAGAAGCTGTGTTGCCAAGCCTTAGTGAATGTGTTTTCTGGCTTTGGGGCTAAGTTAAGCGTTAATGACTGCTATGTGCACTTTCAAGGTGGGAAGCTAGCTGACATCTTAATGGATACGCAAGCACGTTTAGGGCTATCTATCTCCATCGATACACTCGAGCCGCTTTATCGCACTGAATTAGAAGCCTTGTTCCGACGCCATTTAAAGCCGATGGATGGTGCTATTGAGCTTATTGAATTCCTCAAGCAACAAGACATTGAGTTTTGTATCGCTTCCAATGCGCCTAAATCTCGAGTTGAATCCTCATTGGCAATGACAGGAATGCTCGACGACTTCAAAGGCAAAGTATTTTCAGCTTTTGATGCCAATAGCTGGAAACCGGAGCCCGACCTGATCATGTATACCGCAATGAATATGGGCTTTTTACCAAACGAATGTATTTATGTTGATGACACGGTGAAAGGCATTGAAGCAGGGGTTCGTGCGGGTATTCAATCTTTTAGATTGCGACCAACGTTTGAAGGTTCATTGAGTGATAATACCGAAGCCGACATAGCAGCTCAGGATATTTACAGTTTGGAAGAAATATCGATTTGGATTAATGGCAAGCGCTGCTCAAGTGGTGGTATACCGCACTCTGGAGCTTTGGTGGGGTAGAGCCTAATTGAAGGCTGACTACTTTGCTTAATTGTGTTGTGTGGAAACCACATGCAGCACAAGTGAACTTCTCTCCACTTTCTGAAAGTAGATATTCGTCATGTTGGCATAAAGGGCATGTGATGTCGTCGGTGTATGGTGCATCTGTTTTATTCATTATGTGTCACCTGCAGCAAAAGGGTAAGCGAAAATAAGACCCGTTCAAATAGATTACCCCTAAGCTCGATTATTAGACAGTTTTGGCTCCTCTTAATCCCTCCTTTGCGACTTACTTCATGTTAATAACTGAGGAGTATGGATTTACCATGGTTATTAATCGGCACCAATAAAAAGGACTCTATATGAGTCCTTTTTAGGTTTGTTCTTAATTCTGAGCAATAAGCATTAAGTGCAAATAGCTGATAGCTGATAGCTATTTGCTAAGTGCGGTATCTTGCCAAAGTTTGAGACAGAGAAACCGATGCTTCCGTCAGCTTAGATACGCCCTTT
This sequence comes from Vibrio sp. 10N.286.49.C3, assembly GCF_041469545.1. Lineage (NCBI taxonomy): Bacteria > Pseudomonadati > Pseudomonadota > Gammaproteobacteria > Vibrionales > Vibrionaceae > Vibrio > Vibrio sp. 10N.286.49.C3. The sequence goes on along the minus strand of NZ_JBFRKT010000031.1, from coordinate 12,476 downwards.
GAAGAGTTTTGAGCGACATCTTTGATTACGTCTGATTGGCCTCGTATATCATTAAGCTCAGCAGCGATGGTATTCGCTACGTTGCTTTGTTCATCAGCTGACGTTGCTATTTGTAGACTCATGTCCATTAGCGCTTGTGCGGAATCTGCAATCGAGTTTACGTCATCACCGATATGTGAAATGAGTTGGCTACTGGTTTGCGCTTGATCAACCGTTTGCACCGTGATCTTAGCAATATTTTGACTCTCTTGCTGTAAGCGTTCAATCATCGTTTGGATCTCAACCGTAGCGGATTGAGTTCTGCTAGCAAGCGTTCTCACTTCATCAGCAACAACGGCGAAACCACGACCTTGTTCACCCGCACGAGCTGCTTCAATCGCGGCATTTAGTGCAAGTAAGTTGGTTTGCTCTGAAATCGCGTTGATCGTGGTGATGACTTCGTTGATTTGGCTTGTATTTACATTCAAGCTCGTAACAGAAGATGAGGTTTGCTCAATCAAAGAAGAAAGGGTGGTTATCTCTGAGATTGCTTGCTGAACCATAGCATGACTATCATTGATTTGTTGAGCATCTTGCTCTGCTTGCTCTGTAGAGCGCGCAGAGATATTAGATACTTCATTCGCTGATGCCGTCATTTGGTCCATTGCCGTTGCAACAGAGTCTAGAGATGAATTCTGGCTCATAATCTGTGTTTCACTGCGCTTCATCTCTTTTTCGAAAGAAGCTGACGTTTCACTCAGTGTCGCTGCGTTTTGGTTTACGTTATTGACTAGTTCACTTAGCGTATCCATTGAACGGTCAAGGGCGCAACCAATCGTACCAAACTCATCTCGGCCTGGATGGAAGCCAAGGCGAGATGTTAAATCACCATCACCAATCTTTTGAGTGGTTGAGTAAAGAACCCAAAGTGCGCCACCTAGGAAGGTTGCAACCCAGTAACAGAAAAGACCAAAAGGCAAACACCATAAAAGACTGAGTAATAATGTGTACAGAGCTTGCTGCTTTTGGTTCTGTGTATCAGTAGTTGAAACGGTAAGAGAGTAGTGGTTGCCATCTTGTGCCAGTGCCGTAGCAGTCACCGAACCCGTGTTTGAAATAGTGGTTTCTTGAAGGCGTGTTTGTTGGCTAACAGAACGAACCGAAGTTGGGGAATCTGACGCTGATAAAATGCCTTGCAATTGAAACTCAACCTGCTGTTTTGCACTTGCGTCAATTTGTTCTAGCTTGTTGACATAGTTGAAGCCAGCGAGGCTTGCTACAGCGGCGAAAAAGATCAAGAAAATGACCCAAAACTTGTCGTTAATAGACATTTTAATAAACAGTTTGTCTATCGTTCTAAATTGTACTTCTTTCATAAAAACTCCACGGTAAATCCTTTACCGTGGACTCTAAATAACCGACCTTAATAAAAATGTGATTCCGATCGATTAATTATGAAAATTCATGATAGCAATATATCGTTCATGAGACATCAATCAAGTATTTTTGCTCTCGATGGGTTTATTAGCCTAATGATGGTAATAACCCTACTGAAATAAGGATTTGAATTGCAATGATAAACACGCCAACGCTACCCGCTAAAAACAGCGCTTTGCTTCCACCTAACACTTGGTAAGTTGATTCTGTAGCGTGAGGTTTTACTAATAAATCTGTGTAACGAACTTTGTATACCATCACTGTCGGCAGCAGAATTGCGAGCACTGAAAGTGCAATGGCAGCGTAACCCAAAGCCATGATAAAACCTTGTGGGTAGAACAAGGCAAAACCTAATGGTGGTAAAAAAGTGATAGCGGCCGTTTTAACGCGTTTGGCATTGCCTAGTTTCTTGCTTAGAGAATCACCCATGAATTCAAATAAGCCCAAGCTTACGCCAATAAAAGAAGTAAGAAGTGCAAGGTCCGCGAACACACCGACGATCACGCTCAGGTTGGATTGATGAACAGTTTGCGATAGTGAGACTAGAAGCGCACCCAAGCTAGTATCAGACAATAATTGCTCTTGGCTAACCACACCCAACGTAACACTCTGCCAGAAAACATAGATGACCAAAGGCAGTGCAGAGCCAATAATCATGACCTTACGTAAAGAGCGAACGTCACCATCCAGGTATCGAACAATTGAAGGGATGCTGCCGTGGAAACCAAAAGAGGTAAACACAACCGGTATCGCAGCAACAATCAGGCCTTGCTGCAAAGGCATGCTCATTAGGTATTGAGAGCTGATGTTTGGTGCTAGGAAGCTGAGTACCAGTACCATCGCAATCAGTTTAAGTCCGAATAAAACGCGGTTAACTTTATCAACACTGTGTGTACCAATCGTAACAACTCCCGCAACTAACAGTGTAAATAGGAGTGTAGTGACTTGGCCATTGAGTTCAATGCCTGCAATATCCGATATACGTTGGTTAAACTGCGCTCCGCCACCTGCAATGTATGCGGCACACAAAGCGTAGAAAAGAAACATCACGGCGAAGCTTGCGATCCACTTTCCTTTCGTTCCCAAAATCGTGTGAGCTAACGTGTGTAGAGTTGCGTCTGATTCAGCGAATTGATGAAGCTCTACCATTAATAATGCGGTGAAGGCCATGAGAGCCCATAAGCCAAGCATTAGAAATAGTGAAGTTGAAAAGCCAATTCCTGCAGATGCGAGTGGAAGAGCGAGCATGCCGGCACCAATGGTTGTGCCTGCAATGATCAAAGTACTGCCAAAAACCTTTGATTTATTCATTGTATATAATTCTTTACGTTAGGGTGGGTTTTCGTTGTATTTCTTCTGGTCTAAGAGAATAAACCCAAAGAATATCTCGATTTTCAAGTATCTTGATTGAGTTTAATTCCAAATGCAATGTTTAATGTAATTAAAAATATCCACTGTATATTAATATGTACAGTGGTTGGTGCGTAAGGAACTAAAAATGCTTAAGCAAACGTTTGAGTGTGATTTGCATCAAAATTTATAGGGTAATTTGTTGTAATTGGTGTAAGGTGGCAGTACATATGTCGTTCGCGTATGCCCCTTTAGCGTAAACAAGCGTTAATGATCGCGAGTAGCTTCAAGCTATAAATATGGAATGGGTAGAGTAGAGTGCGTTCATCAAAGTGACATAATATAAGTCCAAGATGGTGCACTAGTTAATCGGACAACATGTCCACACCAAGGAATAGAGGGGGCACTATGAGTGACCAATCTTATAATGACGAAAGTCTAGAGTTGTTAGATGCTATGGAAATTGGTATCGATTTATCTGACTATGAACAGACGGTTAAACAATTAGCAGAAGAGCTTTTCAAGTCTTCGAACTAAGTTTTTAAGATCTTTAATTAGGTTTTACTGAACTAAAGGTTTCTGTAGTTCAACGTTCTCAAATTAAACAATTCTTAAACTGAGCAAATCTCATTCGCTCACACGTCATAACAAAACTATCCTCATTAAAGTTCGCGAAGATAAACGAGTACGTTTACCATGTTACTTAGTTCTCGATACTTTAATGAGGTTCAATGAACTTTCTCGCACACCTCCACATCGCCAAGCATTGTAAAAGTAACTTAGCGGGTAATCTGTTAGGTGACTTCGTTAAAGGCGACCCTAGTAAATACTATTCAAACTCACTTTCAGACGGAATAAGACTTCATCGATTCGTTGATAGCTATACTGATCATCATGATGTGTCTCGTTCTGCAAAATCGCTTTTCTCACACCAAACACGACGCTTTGCACCTATCGCACTCGATGTATTTTGGGATCACTGCTTAGCCAATCATTGGGCTCAGTTCTCAACGCAATCACTTGAGCGCTTTTGCGTAGACAGCCATCAACAGATCTTTGAACACCAAGAGCCTCATTGGCCTGAGCACTTCATTACTGTTCACCAGAAAATGGCAGAACAACGTTGGTTGCTAAGTTATCAAGACATGTCTTCCATTGAGGTGGTATTGCAACGCATGGCTTTGAGACGGCCAAAGCTTGGGATGCTTAAATCTTGCTATCACGATCTAGAACATCACTACAACACGTTGCAGTGTCACTTTTATGAGCTTTATCCTAGTGTTTTAGAAGAAGCGAAGCAGTTTAATTCGCTTCAAATGAAGAAAAATCAAAAGGAAAGGTAAACAGCGTAATGCAGGTTTGCTACAATCCGCGCCTATTTAATCTTTGAGCATCATACTATGTCTGAATCTACAAAATCTTTTAACCAACTAGGATTATCTGAGCATCTTCTTGCTACGCTATCAGAGCTTAACTTTACGGCTCCTACCAGTGTTCAAGAACAAGCGATTCCATTGGTATTAGAAGGCAAAGATGTATTGGCTGGTGCTCAAACGGGTACAGGTAAAACGGCCGCATTTGGTTTGCCCATTATCCAAAGATTAATCGAGACAAAAGACAACGTTATTCCAAACCCGAAGCTAGTTCGTGCGCTTGTGTTGGTACCAACACGCGAACTAGCGCAACAGGTTTTCGATAACGTAACCAGCTACGCAAAGGGCACCGACATCAAAGTCGTGGTGGCTTACGGCGGCGTTAGTATGAAGGTTCAAACTGAAAACCTACGCGGGGGAGCTGATATTCTTGTCGCGACTCCGGGCCGTCTTATCGACCATATGTTCACTAAGAACATCATGTTGAGCCACACTGAAGTGTTGGTACTGGATGAAGCAGACCGCATGCTAGACATGGGTTTCATGCCTGATATCAAACGCATTCTTTCTCGTATGAATGAGGTGCGACAGACTCTGTTCTTCTCTGCGACGTTTGATAACAAAATTAAAGCTCTGGCACATCGAATGATGCAGTCGCCAAGCGAAATTCAAGTGACGCCAAAAAACAGTACCGCTGACACCGTTACCCAGATGGTTTATCCCGTTGATAAATCGCGCAAGAGTGAATTATTGGCTTATTTGATTGGCTCAAAGAACTGGCAACAAGTGTTGGTGTTTACTAAGACTAAGCAGGGCACCGATGCTCTCGTTAAAGAGCTTAAGCTAGATGGCATTAAAGCGGCATCAATCAATGGTGATAAGAGCCAAGGTGCGCGCCAAAAAGCATTAGACGATTTCAAGTCAGGCAAAGTACGCGCGTTAATTGCAACCGACGTGGCAGCTCGAGGTATTGATATCCAGCAACTAGAACAAGTTGTGAATTACGATATGCCATTTAAAGCGGAAGACTACGTTCACCGTATTGGTCGTACTGGCCGTGCTGGCAACAGTGGTTTAGCGATCTCTTTGATGAGCCAGGATGAAGCTTACCTACTGGGTGACATTGAACGATTGCTGGATACGCGCTTGCCTCAAGAGTGGCTAGAGGGTTTTGAACCAAGCCTAGAAAAAGATCTAGCCCCCGATCGAGGTGGTCGCAGTAAAAGTCGTTCATCAGAAAAACGTAAGATGAAAGCGAAACTTAAGATTCACCAAAACCGCGGTAAAGCACGTCGCTAAACTTGCTGGCGGTTGCATCGTTTGTGATACTGTAAAAACATAAGCAGACTTGCTCAGACATAAAAATGCCCCGCTACTGATATATTCAGTAGCGGGGCATTTTCGTTTTCGTTTTCGTTTTAAGCACTAAGCATGAAACTTAAAGCCGCGATTTTAGTGTTTGTTTTGCTAGTGTTCGCATTTCCACACACAAGGGACTTCATAAATAAGCTCTTCAATCGAACTCGTATTCAATACCCATTCATCACTGATATTGAACGTACTGATCATTTGCTTGTTGAACAATTGCCAATGATTTAACAATGCTTCTTCAGGTGTCGATTGCATGTCGCCTTCATTCCATGTGCTTTCCATGAAAGGAGTAAGGCATACCGCTCCGTGCGCATACATGATCATTTGCCATTTAATTTCGTAAATGTTGATCAAATTATCTGGATTCGCATCATTATATTCATCTGCCAACATATTGATTTGTTTTTCGATATCACCAACATTGTCGATAAAGTAATCGACCAAGTTGTCTTTTTGGCGAACAGAGTCGGTGATAAGTTGCATCGGTTTGCGTGAGTGAATCATGTTGCTAAAGAGGCGCATACTGAATAAATAGATAGTAATGTTTGGCGCGACGCCTTTTGGTAATTCTTCTACGATTTTAGCAATGTATGACTGAAAATAATCATGTAAACAATCACTTATAGCATGCCAGATTTTCTCTTTGCTACCAAAATGGTGGCGAATAAGGCTATGAGATACGCCTGCTTTCTCACTGATGTTACGAAGAGAAACACTGTCATAACCATGCTCACAGAACATATCCGCAGCTACACCCATGATCAAAAATCTCGTCTCTTCAGCGTCTTTCGCGCTTCTTCTGCCTTGTTTCTTTTCAGTCATCTTCATTTCTACATTTACCTGATTACCACATTCTACACTGTTTTCCTTGAAATAAAAAATACTGCACAGGTGGAAAGTAAATCTTGAGAATTCTTTAATAATAAATATACTGCCCACCTGTGTAATAAATCATAATAATTAAATGGAGAAGCATCATGCAATCCAATTTGTCTATCAAAGCGATACCGACCAAGCGTACGGGCGTGGTTATTGCCGCACTATTGCTCGCAAGCTCTCTAACTGGATGTAACAAAGTTCAGTCAGAGGAAAATGAGCAGGTAATCAAGCCTGTAAAGTTATTTGAGATTCCTCTGCAGGCAGATATCGAGCTTGATAGTTTTATCGCAAAAGTGGATGCAACCGACCGTGCTGCGCTTTCATTTCAAGTGGGTGGTGATATCGAAGTTTTCGATGTTCGTATGGGACAAGAAGTTAAGAAAGGTCAGGTGCTAGCCGCATTAGACGCGACGGATTACCGTATTGCCGTTGATGCAGCTCAAGCTAAATTTGACTTGGCGAACAGCCAATACAAGCAAGCTTCTGAGCTGTATTCGAAAAAGTTAGTCAGTACCGATTACTACGACCAAGCCGTCAACACCTTTACTGCCGCTGACGTTGAGTTGGAACAAGCAAAAACAAACCTTGGTTACACCACATTAGTTGCTCCATTCGATGGCGTGGTATCGATGGTGTTTGGTAAGCAATATCAGTTAATTGCTGAAAAGCAGCCAGTTCTTAATATTTTGAATCACAGTGAAATGGATGTGACGTTCTCTATTCCGGTATCTAAGCTTGAAGACCGTTCTATTCAAGACCTAACGAGCTCAAACATGTGGGTTGTAATGGATAGCCACCGCGGTATTCGTATCCCAACGCGTTTTAAAGAGATCTCTACACAACCAGATGAAGACACCAACAGCTACCAAGCGGTTGTATCTATCGACAAGCCGGTAGGCATCAATCTACTTTCTGGAATGACAGCGCAAGTTGAAGTTCAGAAGAGTAAGTCAGACTACGGTATTGGCATTGTTGATTCAGCTTGGCTAACCAAACAAGCTGACCATGGTGAGCTATGGCGCTATAACCCAGACTCTCGATCGATTTCTAAAGTACAAGTCCTGCTTGATGAGCAAGGTAAAGTTATAGAAGGTCTTTCTTCTGGTGATCTTATCGTTGAAGCCGGTGTGGATGTGTTATCTGACGGACAGCAAGTAAAAGCTTGGCTTCGTGAGGGGGGTATTTAATGAACCTTTTAAAATTATCAGTTGTTGTCGCGTCGGTTTTGTTACTTCAAGCCTGTAACAATGAAGCTGTACACCGTGAACAACCGCCTTTATTGGTTTCTACCTTTGACGTTGGCGCGCCGCTGACTGATCAGTTCAGAAGTTTTAATGGACAGGTGATGCCTGCAGAACTTACACCGTTGGCATTTAAGCTTGCAGGCGAAATTCAACAAGTATTGGTGGAAGCCGGTGACAAAGTCGAAAAAGGGCAGTTATTAGCCACCTTAGATAACGCAACGTACCTTCAAGATCTAACTGATGCTAAATCTCAATTCAAACTGGCGAGCAAACAGTTGGCCCGTGGTACGGAGATGTTTGGCAGCAAGATGTTATCGCAATCAGAACACGACCAACTTACGGCCAACTACAAACTAGCATCGGCGAATTTGGCGGCAGCAAAACGCAAGTTAAGTTACACAGAGCTTTTAGCGCCATTCTCAGGAACAGTTTCAACCGTAGATAAGCAACGATTCGAAAACACGACCCCTGGAGAAACACTCCTGAGTGTGTACCAGAACGATAAGGTGTATGTGCGAATTCAAGTGTCAGATTCGATCTTGGCGTCGATCAGCCCAGACATGCGTTCGAGCAGTTACCGCCCACAAGCAACTTTTGGAGGTCACTCGGGGGAATATCCTCTGACGTATCTAGAGCACACTAGCGAATTGCACCCACAATCACGTACCTACGAGTTTTGGATGCAGATGCAGCAGCCTGAAAGTGAAATTCTGCCGGGCATGAGCGTTACGGTCAATGTGGATATGGCGAAAGCGGGTCTGAGTGATGTTCAAGGTTACCAGTTACCAATGACAACGCTAGAAGCGGGCTCTGAAGCTAATCAGTTCTATGTGTGGAAAATGGAAGACGGACAAGCATTCAAAAGCGAAGTAGAAGTCGACAAAATCAGTGGCCAAGGCGCATTAATCGCTCATGGTGTTGAGCAAGGTGATCGACTCGTAAACTCGAATCTAAGAAAACTCCGTGACGGAATCGAATTGTCAGGAAAAGCAGAATGAACATCGCAGAATATTCAATTAAAAACAAAGTAATCAGCTGGCTGTTTCTAGTCATTTTGGCCATTGGCGGTGTGTCGTCTTTTGGCAACCTATCCCGTTTAGAAGACCCAGCTTTTACCATTAAAGATGCAATGATTATTTCAACTTACCCTGGCGCTACGTCTATGGAAGTTGAAGAAGAGTTAACGTATCCACTTGAAAAAGAGATACGACAACTGCCTTATATCGACAAGATCACTTCAACGTCGTCGAATGGTATGTCTCAAATTATGGTCAGCATGAAGATGGACTACGGTCCAGACGAGTTGCCCCAAATTTGGGATGAAATGCGTCGTAAAATCAACGACCTACAGCCAACACTACCCAGTGGTGTTAATTCAGTTCAGATTATTGATGATTTTGGTGACGTATTTGGTGTGATGATCATGCTGACCGGTGATGGTTACGATTATGTCGAGCTAAAACAGTACGCAGATTACCTAACGCGTGAAATCGAATTGGTTGACGGTGTTGGCAAAGTGAGTATTGCGGGTGACCAACAAGAGCAATTGTTTGTTGAGATGTCACTTGAGCGTTTAGCGGCGTTGAACCTAGATATGTCGATGGTAACGTCACTGTTAGCACAACAAAACAGTGTGGTTTCGGCTGGAGAGGTGATGCTGAATGGTCAAAGCCTAACGATCAAGCCTAACGGCACTTTGAGCACGGTTGAAGAGTTAGAAAACCTGATCATTCATGGTCGTGATACGGGCAACCTCATTCGCTTGAAAGATGTCGCTGAAGTGACTCGCGGTATCCAAGAAAAGCCAGGTAACGTATTAACTTACAATGGCAAACCAGCGATCAACCTAGGTATTGCGTTCTCTTCAGGCGTAAACGTCGTCGAAATTGGTAACGCGTTAGATGCCGAACTGGATCGTTTAGAAAGCATTAAGCCTGCCGGTGTAGAGCTGAACTACTTCTACAACCAAGCGCAAGAAGTAGACAAATCAGTGGCTGACTTTTTAATCAGCCTAGTAGAAGCCGTTGCTATTGTTATCATCGTACTGCTTTTTGCAATGGGTTTACGCAGTGGTTTGATCATCGGTCTAGTGCTTCTATTGACGGTATTTGGAACCTTCATCCTGATGGACTACAACGATGTCGAACTGCACCGTATTTCACTGGGTGCACTTATCATCGCTCTCGGTATGCTGGTGGATAATGCGATTGTTGTCGTTGAAGGTATTCTGGTTGGCTTGAAGAAAGGAAAGACTAAACTTCAAGCAGCGAAGGACATCGTGACACAAACACAATGGCCACTATTGGGTGCGACCATTATTGCTATCACGGCCTTTGCACCAATCGGTTTGTCGAAAGACGCGACAGGTGAATTCATGGGCTCACTGTTCTGGGTTTTGTGTTTTTCATTGTTCTTGAGCTGGGTTACAGCGCTAACGCTGACTCCGTTCCTTGCAGAAATGATGCTGAAAGAAGAAGACAAGGTCGATGAGAACGAAGACCCATACAAAGGTATTCTGTTCGTTGTATTCGGCGCGTGTCTGAAAGTAGCACTTCGATTTAGGTGGCTTACCGTAGTAAGTATGGTCGCGCTATTAGCAGTTTCTGTGGTTGGTTTTGGTATGGTGAAGCAGCAGTTCTTCCCGCCATCAAATACGCCAATGTTTTACGTCGATATGTGGATGCCGGAAGGTACCGATGTACGTGAAACGATTAAGCAGACAGAAAAAGTTGAAAGCTACATTCGCCAGCAAGACGACGTTGAGTTTGTAACTACAACAGTTGGCCAAGGCATGCAACGTTTTGCGCTGACATACCAACCCGAGAAAAGTTACGAAGCGTACAGTCAACTGCAGGTACGAACGACTGACCGAGACACCATGTTTAAAGTCCTAGAAGGGCTAGACAAGGACTTGGCCAATAAATTTGAACAACCTACGTTCCAATTTAAATTGATTGAGTTTGGCCCGTCGCCAGCGTCAAAAATCGAAGCTCGTATTAGCGGTGCAGACCCGCAGATCCTTCGCAGCATAGCTGTTGAGGTAGAAGATATCTTGTTGGCGGATCCTGGTTCTCGAAATGTGCGTCACGACTGGCGTGAACGCACCAAAGAGCTCGTGCCACTGTTTAACGAATCAAAGGCACGTCGCCTTGGTATTTCAAAGACGGATCTGTCTGAGACATTACAGATGGCGTTTGGTGGCTACAACATCGGTTTACTGCGCGATGGTACGCACATGTTACCTATCGTGGCACGCCTGCCTGAAGAAGAGCGTTTTGACTTTGAATCACTGAACAATGTGAAGATCTGGAGCCCATCACTGCAAACCTACATTCCTGTAGAACAAGTGATCGATGGGGTTGAGCTTCAATGGTCTGAGCCACTGATTCAACGTCGTGACAGAAAACGTACGTTAACGGTTCTGGCTGATCACGATGTATTGGGTGATGAAACACCAGCTAGCTTGTTTGCTCGCGTAAAACCACAAGTAGAAGCATTGGCTCTACCAGAAGGTTACAGCATCAGTTGGGGCGGTGAGTACGAGAGTTCTAAAGATGCACAAGAATCTCTATTTGGTTCACTGCCAATGGGTTATTTGTTGATGTTTATCATCACTATGCTTCTGTTCAACTCGGTTCGTAAGCCACTTGTGATTTGGTTTACGGTGCCACTCTCTATCATTGGCGTTTCGATTGGTCTGTTAGGTACTAATATGCCATTTAGCTTCACTGCGTTCTTAGGTCTATTGAGTCTAAGTGGCATGATTTTGAAGAACGGTATCGTACTGCTTGACCAGATCAACAGTGAGCTACAAACAGGTAAAGACCCATATTTAGCGGTTGTCGACAGCGCGATCAGTCGTGTACGACCGGTATCTATGGCAGCACTAACGACTATCTTGGGCATGATTCCCTTGGTATTCGATGCATTTTTCGGCTCGATGGCGATTACCATCATGGCAGGCTTAGGCTTTGCTACAGTACTAACGCTAATAGTAGTACCAGTGATGTTCGCCATTCTATATAGAATCAAACCGTCCACTGCGGGTTATTAGGGATTGATATAAAACAGATTCTTTTAAGCCAGCCCAGTCAATTTTGATTGGGCTTTTTTACGGATATGATTTGATAAAACAAGACGAAGATAGGTCCGAACTAAGAGGACGTTGCGATAGCAATGCGTGCCTTAACAAGGATCGTTTTAAAAGATAGGTATTATAAAAGTCGTTAGCCAATGGTAAAGCGGCTTCCGGTATAATAGAGAATAGGGGCTAGATTCTAGATTCTAGATTCTAGATTGCTAGGCGGATATCCAACTCAATCGGCTTTGGCATGGCTAAGTGATAGCCTTGATACATATCGAAGCCTAAACTTTGCATCGCAGTCAGTTGCTGTTGGGTTTCTATCCCTTCGATGACCGTCTTTGCACCGATTTGGTTGGCAAGCTTAACTACTAACTCCATTTTTTGAGTATCACCGTTTTCAAAATCCAACATCACAGAGCGATCGATTTTGATGATATGAGGAGTGATATGACGAACACGTTGCTCTGTTGACGCCTGTGCTCCAAAGTCATCAACCGCGATTTGAAAACCATTATCTGCAAGTGAGTGGGCCGCGTTTTTTAAACGTTCTTCACTTTCTACATTAAGTTCGACCAACTCCATGACGATTTGTTCGCACGATAAGTTAAGCTCGTGAAGACGTTTAGCTAACAGAGTGTCTTTTACTTTTTCTGATGCAAACAACTCACCAACGTTTGGAAGAACGTTCAAAAAAAGGTTTAAGTGACGGACCGTCGATTGTGCGAAGTTACGGATGTGAATGGCTTTGTTGCGTAATTA
>NZ_JBFRKT010000030.1:0-103537 GCF_041469545.1 Vibrio sp. 10N.286.49.C3 | reverse complement strand
AAATAATGGTGCGGTCGGAGAGACTTGAACTCTCACACCTCTCGGCGCCAGAACCTAAATCTGGTGCGTCTACCAATTCCGCCACGACCGCAGCAAAGCTTTTACTCTAGCGAAGAGTATAGTTATATCGACATTGGTGATTCAATATAACGTTGTTTGTACTTTTTCTTTCATAAAGAAAGAATGGTGGCTACTGCGGGATTCGAACCTGCGACCCCATCATTATGAGTGATGTGCTCTAACCAACTGAGCTAAGTAGCCATCTGAGAGCGAAGTAATATAATATAATCTCGCTTCCAATGCCATTATCTTTTTAAAGATAATTACACTTTAAATAGTGGCTGGGCTACCTGGATTCGAACCAGGGAATGCTGGCATCAAAAGCCAGTGCCTTACCGCTTGGCGATAGCCCAACAGGATATCAATTAAGATATCTAAATAATGGTGCGGTCGGAGAGACTTGAACTCTCACACCTCTCGGCGCCAGAACCTAAATCTGGTGCGTCTACCAATTCCGCCACGACCGCTTTATTTCCTAAAAACTCTTTGTTGTCAAAAGACATACGTTTAATAACAAACAGAGTGCTTAGGAAATGGTGGCTACTGCGGGATTCGAACCTGCGACCCCATCATTATGAGTGATGTGCTCTAACCAACTGAGCTAAGTAGCCATTTCCAAATTGTTGCTCATTTCGAGACGTTGCCGCTTCGTTGTGAACGGGGCGCATTATGCGGAGTTGAGTGAAACCCGTCAACTTTTTTTTTGAATAAATCACGAATAAACATCTGTTCGGTTTCTTTTTAGTCAAAGAGGCGTATTTGTCAGCAAGAAATAGGTTCAAATGCCGATATATATAGGAAGTTAAGTTTTGGATAAGAAGCTCTTTAGAAAGAGCGAAAACGAAAAAGGCCAGTGAATTCACTGGCCTTTTATTAGATGTTTATCGGTAATTAAACGTTGAAACGGAAGTGAACAACATCACCATCTTTAACTATGTATTCTTTGCCTTCAAGACGCCATTTACCTGCATCTTTTGCTCCGCTTTCACCGCCAAATTCGATGAAATGTTCGTAACCAACTACTTCTGCACGGATGAATCCTTTTTCGAAGTCGGTGTGGATCTTGCCTGCAGCTTGTGGCGCAGTCGCACCTACAGGGATCGTCCAAGCGCGAACTTCTTTAACACCTGCAGTGAAGTAAGTCTGAAGAGTAAGTAGTTCGTAACCAGAGCGGATCACTCGGTTAAGGCCTGGTTCTTCGATACCCATGTCTGCAAGGAACTCTTCACGATCTTCATCGTCAAGTTCAGAAAGCTCAGATTCGATTGCAGCACAAACAGCAACAACAACGTTGTTCTCTTTTTCTGCGTACTCACGAACTGCGTCTAGGTAAGGGTTGTTTTCAAAACCATCTTCAGCAACGTTTGCGATGTACATTGTTGGCTTAAGCGTTAGGAAGTTAAGGTAGTCGATCGCCGCTACTTCTTCTTTAGCAAGTTCAACAGTACGAGCCATACCACCTTCAGTCAGGATAGGTAGTAGCTTTTCAAGAACCGTAGTTTCGAATTTAGCGTCTTTATCGCCGCCTTTTGCTTTTTTAGCATTGCGGAATATTGCACGTTCACAGCTATCTAGATCGGCAAGAGCAAGCTCAAGGTTGATCACTTCGATATCTTCGATAGGTGATACTTTGCCTGAAACGTGAACGATGTTTTCGTTTTCAAAGCAGCGTACAACGTGACCGATAGCATCAGTTTCGCGGATGTTAGCTAGGAACTTGTTACCTAGACCTTCGCCTTTAGATGCGCCAGCAACTAGGCCTGCGATATCTACGAATTCCATTGTCGTTGGAAGGATCTTCTGTGGATTAACAATTTTTGCTAATGCATCTAAGCGTAGATCTGGAACCGGAACGATACCTGTGTTTGGTTCGATCGTACAAAATGGAAAGTTTGCTGCTTCGATGCCTGCTTTAGTCAGTGCGTTAAACAGAGTTGACTTACCAACGTTTGGTAGACCAACGATGCCACATTTAAAACCCATGATATAAACCTTATTCTGCTTTGAACGTATGTAAGCGATTTTGTGCTTTTGGTAGGCCATCTTTCAATAAGATGTCTAGGCTACGAACCGATTCGTCAACGACAGCCTCGATACACTCTTGCTCTTTCGCAGGAGCTTTGCCTAATACATAACCTGCAACTTTATCTTTGTGTCCTGGATGGCCAATGCCTAATCTAAGACGATAGAATTCTTTATTGTTACCCTGTTTGCTGATGATGTCTTTCAGACCATTATGTCCACCATGACCACCACCTTTTTTAAACTTTCCAATACCTGGAGGAAGATCTAACTCATCGTGAGCGACCATGATCTCTTCTGGTTTAATTTGGTAGAACTTTGCTAAGGCAGCAACAGCTTTGCCTGACAAGTTCATAAAAGTCGTTGGGATCAGCAAACGAAGATCTTCACCATGAACCATGATACGACCCGTTAGGCCAAAGAACTTTGGTTCGTTCTTCAGTGTCACGTTGTGTACACGTGCTAATTCTTCAACTACCCAAGCACCCGCATTGTGGCGAGTTTTGGCGTATTCTGGACCTGGATTAGCCAGTCCAACGAGAAGTTTTATTTGTTGGCTCAAGGTATGGATCTCTCTTGGGATTTCAAAAAGCGCCGTATGATATCACAGTTTATGAAAAAGGTGCGAGCTAGCTGATAGCAACTCAATGATTCAAACTGTGGTCAAATTCACTTTGTGGTCGTTATACCAATCGTAGTAAATAACTGGTCACCCTAGCTAGTTAAAATGCTCGATAACTGCGTTATAATTTTTGATTGTAGAATAACTACTTATAAAAAAATCACGCCTTGTTCTCAAGCTTTTTTCCTGCGCTATTTCTGAACACTTACTTACTGTGATTGGTATTAGATATAAAAAAAGCACTTCATCGAATGAAGTGCTTAATATCTTTTTCAGATTGTTCTGCTAAAGCAAAGCTATAGAGCTTTGATTAGTTGAACATCGCAGAGATAGACTCTTCGTTGCTGATACGACGAATCGCTTCAGCAAGCATGCGAGAAAGGCTTAGTTCAGTTACTTTACCTGTCGCGGCCATTTCCGGAGAAAGCTTGATTGAATCGGTAACAATAACTTGGTCTAGAACTGAATTGCGGATGTTTTCTGCAGCAGTACCAGAGAATACAGCGTGAGTTGCGTAAGCGAATACACGCTTAGCACCGCGCTCTTTAAGCGCTTCAGCTGCTTTACATAGTGTGCCACCAGTATCGATCATGTCATCAACGATAACACAGTCACGACCTTCAACATCACCGATTAGGTTCATTACTTCAGAAACGTTAGCACGTGGACGACGCTTATCAACGATAGCGATGTCAACATCACCTAGCGCTTTAGCTGTAGCACGAGCACGTACAACACCACCAAGGTCTGGAGAAACCACAACTGGGTTTTCTAGGCCACGGTTAGCCATGTCTTCTAGAAGAACTGGAGTGCCGAAAATGTTATCAACAGGTACATCGAAGAAGCCTTGGATTTGCTCTGCGTGTAGGTCGATAGTCAAAACGCGGTCAACACCAACGTTAGAAAGGAAATCTGCAACAACTTTTGCAGTAATAGGCACACGAGCAGAACGTACACGACGATCTTGACGGGCATAACCGAAGTAAGGGATTACAGCAGTAATACGGCCAGCAGAAGCACGGCGCATTGCGTCAATCATTACCACCAATTCCATAAGGTTGTCATTGGTTGGTGCACAAGTTGATTGAATCAGGAATACATCGCTACCACGAACGTTTTCATTGATTTGTACAGCGACTTCGCCATCAGAAAAACGGTCTACAGTAGCATCTCCAAGAGAGATGTATAGACGATCAGCAATACGTTGGGCTAGTTCAGGTGTTGCGTTACCAGCAAATAGCTTCATATCAGGCACGGTGGAAACCTCGGGTTGCGTCCAGTTTTAAATAGATTGTGGGTGGGCTGATTGGTATTCAGCCAAAGTTTCTTTTAAAGGCGAAATGTTTCGTCCTCTCGCGACAAACGCGGAAACTGTGTCAGGCAGTTGCTCTAGCACTGATTCGGCTTCTTTTTTGCTGCTAAATTCAGCAAAAACGCATGAACCCGTACCAGTCAATCTCGACGGCGCGTATTGTAGCAGCCATGAAAGTTGCTTATCAACCTCTGGGTACAGCATTCGCACAATTTTTTCGCAATCGTTTACGTATTCTTGCTCTAGAAGCGTTGATAGTGCTCGCTTCGGCGTATTTCGAGTTAATTCTGAATGTGTGAATATGTCTACAGTTGCTATGCTCACTTGAGGTTTAACAACGAGATACCATTTCTCATCCGGATTAGCGGGTTGTAATTGTTCACCAACACCTTCAGCAAAGGCGGCGTGGCCTCGAACGAAGACCGGAACGTCTGCACCAAGCTTTAAGCCAATCTCAGCTAACTGGTCATCAGACAGGTTGAGTTGCCATAAATGGTTGAGCGCGACCAACACGGTTGCGGCATTTGAAGAGCCTCCGCCAATGCCACCTCCCATAGGAAGCACTTTCTTTAACTGAATATCCGCACCGAAAGTTGTCGATGTATATTGTTGAAGGGCAGTTGCGGCTTTCCAAATCAGGTTATCTTCTGTCGCAACGCCTGGAATTTCAGGTGTGATTGTTATCGAGCTTGTTTCTCGGTTTGCGGTAACCGTAAGTTCATCGCCAAAGTCGACAAACTGAAATAGGGTCTGAAGTTCGTGATAGCCATTATCGCGTCGGCCAGTGATATAGAGAAATAAATTCAGCTTAGCTGGCGAAGGCCAGTGCGTTGGCGTTGTTATCATTTTTTCAGTGTCCACTTCGAAACTACAATGTTGATTTTGTTCTCGTCTTGCTTGAATGACAATCGAGTAGGGAGGGGAATTGTCTCTACCTTTGCGTTGTCTTCACTAGAGTTCTTGCTGTCTTCACCAGATAATAGTGTACTCGGCATCTCTGTATTGCGATAGTTAGCAAAATTCAGGGTCCACAATTGACTGCTGACTTGTTTAGACAGAGATTCAAGCGTGTTAGTGCTGTTGAGTTGGTAGCTGTCTGCTTGGTCGGGAATGCCAAGGAACCATTGTGGTAGGTGATCAATGGGGATCTGCAATCCAGTAAGTTGCTCTACCAATACAGATGCACTTGCATGGGTGAATACTTGATCATCGTAAGTCACGACTTTTGCACCCAAACTGTCGATTGTAAGGTTCAAAGCGGTTTGACCAAGGAAAGTGGTCAGTCTTAATTGGCTTTGATTTGGGGAGTGCTTCCATATGAAGTTTAGGCTTTGGCGTTGCTCTGGAGAAATGTAAGCGAGCTTGCCTGAAGCTTGATAGTTTTCTATCTGTAAAAGCCTGTTTTGGTGACTTTGCCACTCAACGCTGGTCGGTTGTTCTGGGATAGACGAGCAACCCACCATAATGATGGTCAAAAAAATAAGAGACGTGATTTTTCGAAGCTTGCTCATATTTGCTCACAACTTGTTCAAATTTATCTAAAAAACGTCTCAACTATAGCATTGAATTCACGAACTCAGGAAAACAAATCCCGCTTGCTCTTTAAATGGAGCCATGCATCAAGTAAAATTCGCCCCTTGTTTCCATTCCCTGATCGAGAACTTCTGATACATGTCTTTGCTTGCCGTAGGTATCAATCACAATACAGCGTCGGTTGAATTGCGAGAAAAAGTCGCTTTTGGTCCAGATAAATTATCTGAGGCACTTAAGCAACTTAACGCAAATGCACACGTAAATGGAAGTGTCATACTTTCTACCTGTAATCGAACTGAAGTGTATTGTGACGTCAAAGGCGTGGCAAAAAACAAGTTGATCGATTGGCTGTCTGTATTTCATCAAGTTAGCCCTGAAGAATTAAAACCGAGTATCTACATCCATGAAGAACAAGCCGCGATTAAGCACTTAATGCGCGTTGCCTGTGGTTTGGACTCTCTGGTGTTGGGTGAACCACAGATTTTAGGTCAGGTGAAGCAAGCTTATACAGACTCTCGAGATAACAAATCTGTTGATGCTTCAATGGAAAAACTGTTTCAGAAATCATTTTCTGTCGCTAAGCGTGTTCGAACTGAAACTGAAATTGGCGGAAGCGCGGTTTCAGTTGCTTACGCAGCTTGCACATTAGCCAAACACATCTTTGAGTCGATTGCTGAATCAACGGTGTTACTGGTAGGTGCGGGTGAGACGATTGAATTGGTGGCAAAACACCTTTCAGCGAATGGTTGCACCAAGATGATTGTGGCCAACCGAACTCGTGAGCGTGCTTTAGGGCTAGCTGAAGAGTTTGGTGCTGAAGTGATTAGCCTCAATGAAATCCCCGTTCACCTGCATCGAGCGGATATCGTGATCAGCTCAACCGCTAGTCCACTGCCTATTATTGGGAAGGGCATGGTTGAGACCGCACTTAAGACAAGAAAACATCAACCGATGTTGTTGGTTGATATTGCTGTTCCCCGAGACGTTGAGTCTCAGGTAGGCGATCTGAATGATGCTTACCTATATTCCGTTGATGATCTGCAGTCGATTGTTGATGGCAACATTGAACAACGTAAAGTGGAAGCTATCCAAGCGGAAGCTATCGTTAGTGAAGAAAGTGCAGCATTCATGAGTTGGATGCGCTCACTGCAAGCGGTAGACAGTATTCGTGACTATCGCAAATCGGCCAATGAAATCCGAGAAGAATTATTAAGTAAGAGTTTACAATCACTTGCCGCTGGCGGTGACCCTGAAAAAGTCTTACTTGAGCTAAGTAACAAGCTCACAAACAAATTGATCCATGCTCCAACGCGTGCACTCCAAAGTGCAGCAGAGCAAGGAGAACCTGCAAAATTAACGGTCATTAGACAGAGTTTGGGCTTAGAAAACCCTCAATAATATTCGACCTCCAACAGAATAAGACATTATGAAAGCCTCGATTCTAATAAAGCTTGAAACACTTGTTGAACGCTATGAAGAAGTTCAACATCTACTTGGTGATCCCGATGTACTTGGGAATCAAGATAAATTCCGTGCCTTGTCAAAAGAGTATTCTCAATTAGAAGAGGTGACGGGGTGCTTTAAATCATACCAGCAAGCTCAAGAAGATTTAGAAGCTGCTGAAGAGATGGCAAATGAAGACGACGCAGAAATGCGTGAAATGGCTCAAGAAGAAATCAAAGATGCGAAAGCGAACATTGAACGTCTGACTGATGAGCTGCAAATTCTTCTGATTCCAAAAGATCCAAACGATGAGCGTAACTGTTTCTTAGAGATTCGTGCCGGCGCAGGTGGTGATGAAGCGGGTATTTTTGCGGGTAACCTTTTCCGTATGTACTCTAAGTTTGCCGAGAAAAAAGGCTGGCGCGTCGAAGTGATGAGCAGCAATGTTTCAGAGCAGGGCGGCTTTAAAGAGATGATCGCTAAAATCAGTGGCGATGCTGTTTACGGCACAATGAAGTTTGAGTCTGGTGGTCACCGTGTACAACGTGTACCTGAGACGGAATCTCAAGGTCGTGTTCATACATCAGCATGTACCGTTGCGGTTATGCCTGAGATCCCAGAAGCGGATCTTCCAGAGATCAAAGCTGGCGATCTTAAGATTGATACTTTCCGTGCATCTGGCGCGGGTGGTCAGCACGTTAACACCACGGATTCAGCAATCCGTATTACTCACTTACCAACAGGTACAGTTGTAGAGTGTCAAGACGAGCGTTCTCAGCATAAAAACAAAGCGAAAGCGATGGCTGTTCTTGCGGCTCGTATCGTTCAAGCTGAAGAAGAGCGTCGTGCTGCCGCGATTTCAGATACACGTCGTAACCTATTAGGTTCTGGTGACCGTAGTGACCGTATTCGTACGTACAACTACCCTCAAGGCCGTGTTTCTGATCACCGCATCAACTTAACTATCTACCGCCTGAACGAAGTTCTAGAGGGTGATATGCAAAGCCTGCTTGATCCTGTTCTACAAGAGCACCAAGCAGATCAACTAGCAGCACTTGCTGAGCACAACTAATTACTATGCAGTCAGCATATACGGTTGAAAGTGCTTTAAAGTCAGCAATCGTACAGCTTCAAGAGGGCGATAACACATCGCCCTCGATTGATGCTGCGGTACTGCTTTGTCACGCCTTAGATAAACCTAGCTCTTACCTACTGACTTGGCCTGAGAAGCATCTCACTTCAGAACAAGAATCCGAATTCCATACCCTTCTAAAACGTCGCTTAACCGGTGAGCCTGTGGCTTATATTGTTGGTGAACGTGAGTTTTGGTCGCTGCCGTTAAAAGTCTCTCCTTCTACTTTAATCCCGCGTCCAGATACGGAACGTTTGGTTGAAGTGGCGTTAGACAAAACGTATGGCAAGCAAGGTGCGATTCTCGATTTAGGAACTGGTACAGGTGCGATTGCTTTGGCATTGGCGTCTGAGATGCCGAACCGACCAGTGACGGGAATTGATCTTCGTCCGGAAGCGCAACAACTTGCGACAGAAAACGCTCAGCGATTAAATATCACTAACGCCACTTTTTTACATGGCAGTTGGTTTGAGCCTTTGAACCTGGCTAACTCTGAAAAAGAAGCGGTCAAGTTCTCGTTGATTGTCTCTAACCCACCTTACATTGAGAAGAATGACCCTCATTTATCTCAAGGTGATGTGCGTTTTGAACCGATCACAGCGTTAGTGGCTGAAGATAAAGGTTTAGCTGATATTCGATACATCTCTGAAAACGCACGAAGCTTTTTAGAAAACGAAGGTTGGTTAGCGTTTGAACACGGTTACGACCAAGGTTTAGCTGTACGTGAGATTATGCAGGCGCTCGGATATCTCGATGTTGTGACAGAGAAAGATTACGGTGGTAATGACCGAGTGACATTGGGTCGTTACTGTTCATAGGCTGCTGTTAATCATCTTGTGAGCAATAGATGATTAACTTGCTAAATTGATACCTTTAACTCGAAAATACGTTTAACTCGATAATGCATTTAACGCAGAAATACAGAGATTTTACGCAGAACTACAGAGCATTAACGGGTATTGTGTGGCTCGTGTTAACGAAAGACATATAAAAATATAAAGGAATACCATGTACGAAGGTCTAAAACATTTTCACCTATTAACGATTGCTATAAGCGCACTGCTTCTTTCGATTCGTTTCGCTCTTATGATGGCTAACTCACCGAAGCTTAAGCATCCTTTCTTACAGCGTTTCCCTCATATCAATGACTCATTGCTGTTGCTTTCGGGTATTTGTTTGATTTTTATCACTGGCTTTATTCCATTTACACCAGCAGCACCCTGGTTAACCGAAAAACTAACCTGTGTTATGGCTTACATCGCATTGGGCTTCTTTGCGCTTAAGCTAGGTAAAAACAAGCTACTGAGAGTGTTCTCTTTCTTTGGTGCGCTTGGCTGGTTAGCGATGGCAGGTAAAATTGCAATGACGAAGACACCAACATTTTTCGGTTAATTATCTCCTTATTTCGGTTAACTACCTATGTACGAATTTTTTGATGAAGACTTTGACCAGCTAGAGTTAGCTGAAGGTGCATTGATCTTAAATAAAGCGATTAACCCAGAAACTCAAGACAGTTGGGCTGAACAAGAGTTGGCGAGATTGTTAAAAGACGCCGAGTTTGCTTTGGTTAACGAAACGGATGAACAGCAGAAGTTTGAATCCTTTATTCGACTATTCTTTTATGAGTGGGGTTTTGCTGGGGATAAAGATGCGTATTTTTCTTCGGAAAACGCATTTATCGATAAAGTACTTGAGAGAAAAAAAGGCATTCCAGTGAGTCTTGGTGCGATCTTTCTTTATCTAGGTCGCAAGTTAGGCTTCCCTGTTGAAGGCGTGTCTTTCCCAACTCAATTCTTACTTAAAGTGAGTTGGTTCGGGCAAGCTGCTGTATACATTAACCCGTACAACGGCGAGTACGTTGGCGTGCAAACTTTACGAGCATGGCTTATTGGGCATGATGGCCCACTAGCTAAGGTAAAAGCTGAACACTTAGAAGTTGCTGACCACCCAACGATTATTGGTAAGTGGCTAGCGTTACTTAAGAGTGCATTGCTTCGAGAAGAGCGTTATACGCTTGCATTGAAGTGTACTGATCTTGCGTTAACGTTTGTGCCGGATGATCCGTATGAAATCCGCGACCGCGGCTTTATTTATCAGCAGCTAGACTGTCATCAAGTCGCTGCTACGGATTATCAATATTTTATCGACCAATGCCCAGATGACCCTGCATCTGAGCTACTAAAATCTCAAGTGAACGTCATGAACGAAAAGACAGTGGTTGTTCACTAATTAATAATTATTTAGAGAGAATATGATGGAACAGAAAACAGTTCACATTGGCAATATGCCAATTGCTAATGACAAGCCATTTACGCTATTTGCAGGTATGAACGTTCTTGAATCTCGCGATCTAGCTATGCAGATCTGTGAGCACTACGTGAAAGTAACAGAGAAGCTGGGTATCCCTTATGTATTTAAGGCGTCTTTCGACAAAGCAAACCGTAGCTCAGTTCACTCATACCGTGGTCCTGGCATGGAAGAAGGTCTTAAAATTTTCCAAGAGCTGAAAGATACTTTTGGCGTGAAGATCATTACTGATATTCACACAGAAGCACAAGCTCAGCCTGTTGCTGATGTGGTTGATGTAATCCAACTTCCGGCGTTCCTAGCTCGTCAAACCGACCTTGTTGAAGCGATGGCTAAGACTGGCGCGGTAATCAACGTGAAGAAACCTCAATTCATGAGCCCAGATCAAGTGGGTAACATCGTTGATAAGTTTGCTGAGTGTGGCAACGACAACATCATTCTTTGTGAACGCGGTTCTTGCATGGGTTATGACAACCTAGTAGTTGATATGCTTGGTTTTGGTGTAATGAAGAAATCATCAAACGGTAGCCCGATTATCTTTGATGTGACTCACGCGCTTCAAATGCGTGATCCATCAGGTGCTGCATCTGGCGGTCGTCGTGAGCAAACGGTTGAACTAGCTAAAGCGGGTATTGCGACGGGCATTGCTGGTCTATTTCTTGAGGCTCACCCTAACCCGGATCAAGCACGCTGTGATGGCCCATCGGCGCTACCGCTAGATAAGCTAGAACCGTTCTTGAAGCAGATGAAAGCACTTGATGACCTTATCAAAGGCTTCGAGCACATCGAAATCAAATAGTTTTATCTGATGTTAAGTCACTAGTATTAACTAGAGAGTGTTAACTCGTTATTTGATTGTAATAGACAAACGCCCAACTCTTAGAGTTGGGCGTTTTTTAATGGAACATCCGTTTAGTTCACCGAAGCCTCGGCCTATTTGGCCTATGACTAAGCTGTCTGTCTGTTCACGAACTTGTTTTGCAGTGCGTCAATCTACGATAGGCGATTAAATCCTTGTTAACAGAGCCTCTGATTCCCTAAGAAAGCGCTATAGGTGTGTGAGGTCTGTCCTGTTTGTAGTGAATTGCTGACGTTCATCACACTTTATAAGTAAACGATTGCCTGTGATGCAGGGGAAGTTTGAGTGTAATCTCATAATTTTGTTACACTTAACTGTTGATCTATGCGTGACCAATTCGACATAAATATGAAATCGTCGTGTTACATTTA
This sequence comes from Vibrio sp. 10N.286.49.C3, assembly GCF_041469545.1. Lineage (NCBI taxonomy): Bacteria > Pseudomonadati > Pseudomonadota > Gammaproteobacteria > Vibrionales > Vibrionaceae > Vibrio > Vibrio sp. 10N.286.49.C3. The sequence continues at coordinate 91,876 of NZ_JBFRKT010000030.1, read as the reverse complement.
GAATGTTAATTTAAGATTAGTCATGTTGAAGTCTTATTGTTCGAACTCCAGACAAGGAGTCGCAATGGATTATAGAAAGCAGTGGATTCCCCTAAAAAGTTCAAAGGTATGACAATGAAGCAACGCCTTATTCTAAAGACAGCACTAAGTGCTGCAATCCTAGCTACTTTGGCTGGATGTGCGTCTCAATCAGCTCATGATTGGAACCAAGACGAAACTTATAAGCTAACTATCCTGCATACGAACGACAACCATGGTCGTTTTTGGCAGAACAAATACGGCGAATACGGCATGTCTGCACGTAAAACGCTTGTTGACCAACTTCGTGCAGAAGTTGAAGCAGAAGGCGGTAGCGTGTTGCTTCTATCTGGCGGTGACATCAACACTGGTGTACCAGAGTCAGACCTTCAGGATGCAGAACCTGATTTTAAAGGTATGAATAAAATTGGTTACGATGCAATGGCATTAGGTAACCACGAGTTCGATAACTCACTAGACGTACTGCAAAAACAGATCTACTGGGCAAACTTCCCAATGCTATCTGCAAACATCTACGACAAAGCGACAGGCGAGCGTAAATTCCAAGCTTACGAGATGTTTGAAAAGCAAGGTATCAAGATTGCTGTTATCGGTCTAACGACTGAAGATACTGCGAAAATTGGTAACCCAGAATTTATTGCTGGTATCGATTTCCGTGACCCTAAAGAAGAAGCGAAGAAACTGATCGCTGAACTTAAAGAAACAGAAAAACCCGATCTTATCTTCGCTGTGACTCACATGGGTCACTACGAAAATGGTCAGCGTGGTGTTAATGCTCCGGGTGATGTAGCACTAGCTCGTTACCTAAATGAAGGCGATCTAGATATGATCGTTGGTGGTCACTCTCAAGAGCCTGTATGTATGGAAGGCCCTAACGTTGCGAAGCAAAACTTCAAGCCGGGTGATGAGTGTAAACCAGACGTTCAAAACGGTACTTACATCGTTCAAGCTCACGAATGGGGCAAGTACGTAGGCCGTGCTGATTACGAATTCCGTAACGGCGAACTAGAGATGGTGAGCTACGACTTGGTTCCCGTTAACCTTAAGAAGAAAGTTAAGATTGACGGCAAGAAGCAACGCGTTCTTATTCAAGATGAAATCGCACAAGATCCAGAGCTGCTTGAATTCCTACGTCCTTTCCAAGAACAGGGCCAAGCTCAGTTAGAAGTTCAAATCGCTGAGACAAATGGCAAGCTTGAAGGTGACCGTAACGTAGTTCGCTTCCAACAAACTAACCTGGGTCGTTTGATTGCGACTTCTCACATGGAGCGTGCAAAAGCAGACTTCGCTGTGATGAACTCCGGTGGCGTTCGTGACTCAATTGAAGCCGGCGATGTGACGTACAAAGATGTACTGACAGTACAGCCTTTTGCAAACATCCTGACTTACACTGATATGACTGGTAAAGAAGTTCTAGATTACCTAAACGTAGTGGCGACTAAACCTGTTGATTCAGGTGCTTATGCACAGTTTGCAGGTATTTCTATGACTGTCGCTGACGGTGAAGTATCGAATGTCTTCATCGGTGGCAAGCAGCTTCGTTTAGATGAAACGTACCGCTTTACGGTACCAAGCTTTAACGCTGCTGGCGGTGACGGTTACCCTAAACTGTCTGACCACCCTGGCTTTGTGAACACAGGTTTTGTTGACGCTGAAGTACTAAAAGAGTACCTAGAAGCAAACAGCCCTGTTGATGTGAACAAGTACGCGCCTTCAGGTCAAATGGTTTACAAGTAATTGAATCCAGTTAATTGAATCATTAGGTGCTAAATTAGATTGACTCTAGCACCATGATAAATTTAACTAAAGCGACGCCTCGGCGTCGCTTTTTGTTTATCTATCGTTTGGATTTGTTATGACCCCTGCAATCAATCTCGCCAAGAAAAAGAAAATCGCTCACAGTGTGCATCAGTATCATCATGATGCGAATAACACGAATTATGGATTAGAGGCTGTCGAAGCGCTTGGTCAAGATCCCAAACGTGTATTCAAAACGCTTTTGTTCAGCTTGAATGGTGTGGCGAAAGATTTGGCGGTTGCCGTTATTCCCGTCGATCAGAAGCTAAATCTAAAGTTTGCAGCAAAAGCGGCGAAAGGTAAAAAAGCAGAGATGGCTGATCCAGATATTGCTCAGAAAACGACAGGTTATGTGGTGGGAGGAATCAGTCCTCTTGGTCAGAAAAAAGCATTGCCTACCTTTGTTCATTCCAGCGCTACCGATTTTGAAACGATATGCGTGAGTGCAGGGAAGAGAGGGTTAGAGATCGAGCTAGACCCGAAAGACTTAGTACTACTTACGCGTGGTCAGTTTGCTGAACTATGCCTGTAGCTTGCGCTTTCCATAACGATAAACGTACATGATCATAAATAAAACGCCCGCTAGACTAATCTAGCGGGCGTTTCTTTATCGACAGTCCCGTTTTGAAAGGATTCTGACTACTTTTTCAAACCTAAAGTACCACCAACACGTTTCGTTACAGGCTTGTTCGGTCTGTTTGAATCTGGACTGCGGTTTGTCGGTTTACCGCTTCTACGTTCGTTATTGTCGCGATCTGTGCGATTGCGATCCGAACGGTTTTTATCTGAATTAGAACGCTCTGAACGAGAGTTTGATTTCCAGTTCTCGGTATTGCCACCGCCACCGCTTTCACCGTTCGATGAGTTACGGCCACGCTTTGAGTTAGGCGCATGACGGAATTCATCCGCATTGTTACCGCGATAAGTGCGAGTACGGTTCTCGTTTTGATTACGGCGCGCTGTTGAAGTTTGGTTCTCTTCACGGCTATCAAAAAGTTTCGCGTCAGTCGCTTTACGAATGCGTTGACCTTTCGCGTTCATTTTTGACGCATCTTCAGTACTTACTGAGCCTTCACACATCGCCAAGATTTCAGTAATCTCTTCGTCGCTCAGGTAGCGCCATTTTCCGTTAGGAATGCCGTCTAATGAGATGTTCATAATACGAACACGGCGAAGCTTAAAGACTTCATATCCGAGGGCTTCACACATACGGCGAATCTGACGGTTAAGGCCTTGCGTTAATGTGATGCGAAACGAGAACTTGGTCTCTTTCTCTACCTTACATGGCAAGGTAACAGTATCGAGAATATGAACGCCAGCGCCCATTTGCTTCAAGAACTCAGTAGTAATCGGCTTATCTACACGAACCACGTACTCTTTTTCGTGATTGTTACCTGCACGCAGAATCTTATTGACGATGTCGCCATCGTTGGTCAAGAAGATAAGGCCGTCAGAGGGTTTATCTAGGCGACCAATTGGGAAGATACGCTTGTGGTGGCCGATAAAGTCGACGATGTTGCCTGGAATATCACGCTCAGTAGTACAGGTAATGCCTGTTGGTTTATTAAGAGCAATGTAGATCGGCTTCTCTTTTGAGCGAACAGGTTTATTGTCGATCTCAACATCATCACCGGGCAAGACTTTAGTACCCATTTCAGGGATCTTACCGTTAATAGTAACTCGGCCTGCATCAATGAGTTTGTCGGCTTCGCGGCGTGAGCAAAAACCAGTTTCACTGATGTATTTATTAAGGCGTTTAGCTTGGGATTCTTGTGACATGATATTCTCTTAGCGTTTCACAACGGAAATATAGATAAACAAAAAGCAACCTCTGAATAGTTGCTTTGAGTTGGGATTCGTTAACTGAGAACAATTTTAGCACTTGGTGTGAGTCTAGGCACGAAATATCGCTCTTGATGCAAGACCGCTATTAGCTTAATTATCTATCTCAACTTATCAACTGCTGCGCTTTTGATGGCGCTCTCTGTTCTCTAGCTTTTTGTCATTACTCTTTCTGAGCATGACATAGACCGCGCCTGTACCACCGTGAAATTGCTGAGCTGAATGAACACATTGAACATCGTTAATTTGTGTTAGCCAATTTGCCACGTAGCTTTTCATCATTGCTGGTGGATTCGAACGCTCACCTTTACCGTGGACAATGATAACGGTGCGAACATCCATTCTTAAACACTGGCGTAAAAATGAGAGTACTTCGTTACGAGCGTCTTTCAGTGTTTTCCTGTGAAGGTCGAGTTTGGCTTGAATTGGATACTTGCCCAAGCGCAGCTTTTTGTATACGCCTTCTTGTACACCATCTTTCTTATAAGCAATGACATCGTCAGGTTTGATCACTGGAGAGTAGTCTAATGATAAGTAGTCTTTCTCGTCGTCAGACAGCCACATAGCGGCTTCACGCTTAGCAAGGTGAGATTCTGTGACTCGGTGTACTTTCTGGTGTTCGGCGGTGTCATGGTCGATACGTTTAACATCGCCCATCATTTCTTGGAATAGATCTAAGTCGTCATCATGAGACATAGTGTGTATCTCAAGTTGGATAAGGATAGGGTAAGTATACCTAAGTTAAGGCCGGGTTTAAAAATGAAAAAACCGGAGAAGACACTAAGTCGGCTCCGGTGCAAAGCGTTTTTACATCTACCTAAAGAAAATGATACTTAAAAGTAGATGATTTAGGCTGAGCGATTCTAGTGAGGAGATTTTTCAGTCATAACTTTGTAGATGAAGAAGCCTCCATAGAACATCATGAGACCCAGAGCCCCGAATATTACTATCATTGAAGATAGCCCCACCGCATTACCAAATAGGAGTTCTAGCCAAAAGTCCATGTGTATACCTCAAAGTTATATGACACGAGTTAGTGTATTAACTGGTGTTATCAATTCACTGATCTGGATCAATCCTGTTTCATAAGTTAAATACTTGTTGGTAACTGTGTGTTTTTCGTCACATTGGCATTTCACTTGTACGTCTTTTGTTCGAACGATTCGATATTGTAAAAAAGAGTGAAAAAAGCCCTTGCGGATAAACTCAGAATCCGTATTATACGCTTCATCGACAGGCAATCAGCCAGTTAGATATCTCGGTGAATAGCGCAGCTTGGTAGCGCATCTGGTTTGGGACCAGAGGGTCGGGGGTTCGAATCCCTCTTCACCGACCACATTAAGAAAGCCTGCTCAATGAGCAGGCTTTCGTCGTTTTAGATCATAGGAAATAGGATCAGAACCAAGGTGGGGTTCGCCTGATATTCAAAATAAGCTCTTCACCGACCATATTTAGAGAGCCTGCTCAATGAGCAGGCTTTTGTCGTTTTAGATCATGGAAATAGGATCAGAATCAAAGTGGGGTTCGCCTGATGTTCAAAATAAGCTCTTCACTGGCCACATTAAGAAAGCTTGCTCAACGAGCAGGCTTTCGTCGTTTTAGGTCATAGGAAATAGGGTCAGAACCAAAGTGGGGTTCGCCTGATGTTCAAAATAAGATCTTCACTGCCACATTGAAGAAAGCCGTAGCACTCTCGTAATAGAGGGGGCTACGGCTTTTTTGCATTTTGGTATATGTGTCATTCCCTAGAGCGACGAAGGAGTGAGTCGGAAATCTCTTGTTGTTCTAAACATCCCGCATAGAGAAAGGATTGACTCAATAAGCCAGCCGAAAATCTGTTTACTTCACATCACACGTGATGTTCTTGATTGGCGTCTCTGAAGTAACAAAGCAAACATACGCTTCAACAGGGTTATTTCGACCAATTCGAATGTAACCCGCCTGTATTTCATCTTCATTAAACGTCACCGAGTGAGAGTTACTCGTTTGGCCATCGTAAAAGCTCGCTTCAAATTTTCTATTCATTTGGCTCGCGATACGGTTGCGTGTCGTCGATGTAATGAACGTAATATTGGCGCAGCGCATCGGTGGCTTCTCAGTGATCAGAAACTGGCCGCTTTCTTTATCTAACACACCGCCTTTTGTATCCGGTTGAATGTCTATCGCCTGAAACTGTTCGATGGTACAAGTTTCTTTAGCCGTCACTACCGTAGGCGTGAGGATCGCTAGGGCTAAAGGTAAAGCAAAGAGTACTAGTTTCATGAGAACAACACCGTATATAAAAAGAGCGAAAGATAATAACACCGTTATGGTGCAATTAAGTGTAATGATTCAGTTATTAGGTAATGGTTATATTATGAGAAGGTCATGGTATCGAATTTAGTTAGTTGTCGTCACTAGTCTCAAATTGACACCGGGCCTGTTGGCTTTGTGATTGTTGAGTGACATTGAAACCTTTCTCTTCTAACAACTGCAATAAGTTACCTTCTCCTATTAGGTGCAAGGCGCCAACCACAATTAAGTAGCTCTCTTTCGAGTCAAGTTTCCAATCATTGGCGGATAGTTTGTTTGCCCAGTCTATATTGCGATCGGTTAAAAATGCTTTCTCTAGTTCAGGTGACATCTCAGACAGCTCTGCGAAAGCTTCCAGCTTTCGATTAAGCAATGAACCACACGATCAGTTTGGTCAAACTCTTCAAGGCTACTGACTAACCACTCCTTACCGTCGTCCTTTTGTTTTGTCATCAGGTCTATTTGGAATTGAAGCGGTTCTAAGCTGACAACTGGAACATCTTGGATAGTCGCTTTGTAAGCTAGCGTCGCATCAACGCCGCCGGCGGAGCCATAACCAAGTTTTTTTAACTGCTGCATCTGTATCGATAGAGAGGTTGCCCAAGGCGGTGAGTTAAGCAGTTGTTGCGTTGGCATACCCAATGATTTTGATATGTCGGTTAATAATTGTTTTTGTTGTTTGTTTAATACATCAGCGGTGGTCACTTTGGTCGTCGGATAAACGACACCCTCTGTCTTTCTTATATCCGTTTCGATAACTAAGCCATCACTGTTTTTTAGCGCGTCGGTGATTGCCGAAGGAAGTGGGTACATACTTTTATCCCCAACGTGCACAGAACCTAAGATAGTAAGCGTCAGATCATCCTTTTTGGCTTGCCAATAAAGAGGCTCGGCCGCAGCTTGTTTGGCTGAAAATGCGAGAACGAATAAAGTTACGTACAAAAATGTGCGCAAGGAAAGCTCCTATTAAAAGATATGAACTCGTTAAAATTGATTTTGACGGCGTTTTTTAACGGTTTTTTTTGAGAACGATGTCACGTTGTTTGTACGAAAAGTATAACAACACGAATAAACTCTTAAACCTTTCTCCCTACCAACAACACGATTTTATGAAATCCTTTAAAAAGATTGTGATTCAATTCTCAGTTTTTACGTCAAAATAAAAATGACGGAAGTGCCGTAGGTTGTAACTTAATGATTTTAATATAATTAATTTTATCAGTGTTTTTGAGATTTGAAGCTGATCACTTTATTAACCTGATTTAATTCACGGCAAAAAATAAGCCCATATAGTTTATCTAACTTTCGAAGCGCTCCACTTTGCTTCTGACTCAATTTTAAATTTATGGGTGAATACGATGTTGAAGAGAAACTTACTATCTGTAGCGGTACTGGCTGGTTTGACGGGTTGTGCTGTAACGCAAGCACCTGAGCAACAGGTGGTTAATGCACTGGCTGATAACCTTGATGTGCAATATGAAATTCTAACCAATCACGGTGCGAATGAAGGCATGGCTTGTCAGGACCTAGGTGCTGAGTGGGCGTCATGTAATAAAGTGAACATGACTCTGACCAATGACGGTGAAGCGATTGATTCGAAAGATTGGACTATCTACTTCCATAGTATTCGCCTTATTTTAGATGTTGATAACGAACAATTTAAAATCACTCGTGTAACAGGTGACCTACACAAACTAGAACCAACAGATAAGTTCGATGGTTTTGCCGCTGGTGAAGAAGTGATTCTTCCGTTAACGAGTGAGTACTGGCAACTGTTTGAAACTGACTTTATGCCGGGTGCATTCGTAACTGCGCCAAACGCAGAACCTAAGATGATTGCTTCATTGAATACTGAAGATGTCGCGTCGTTCGTAACAGGTTTGGAAGGAAACAACCTTAAGCGTACACCTGATGACAACAATGTCATGGCGACTGCTGTTACGCGTTTCGAAAAGAATGCGGATCTAGCAACGCAAGACGTTTCAACAACGCTTTTACCAACCCCAATGTCGGTAGAAGCGGGTGAAGGTTCAGTGAGCATTGCTGGTGGTATTGCATTACCGAAAGAGGCATTCGATGCTGAGCAGTTCGCTGCAATTGAAGAACGTGCAGATGTGGTAAACGTAGATGTGAGTGGCGACCTACCTGTTAGTGTTGCCGTTGTTCCTACTCAGTTTACGGGTGATTTAGCAAAATCTGGCGCTTATGAACTAAGCATCTCGGAAGAGGGGATTGCGATTAAAGCGTTTGATAAAACAGGTGCTTTCTACGCAGTTCAGTCTATTTTTGGCCTAATAGACAGTCAGAACGCTGAATCACTACCACAACTGTCGATCAAAGATGCACCACGCTTTGATTACCGTGGTGTGATGGTGGATGTTGCTCGAAACTTTCACTCAAAAGATGCCATCCTAGCGACGCTAGATCAAATGGCTGCATACAAGATGAATAAACTTCACCTTCACTTAACTGATGATGAAGGTTGGCGTTTAGAAATCCCAGGTTTACCAGAGCTAACGGATGTAGGGTCTAATCGTTGTTTTGATTTGGAAGAGCAAAGCTGTTTACTGCCTCAGCTAGGTTCAGGTCCAACAACAGACAACTTTGGCTCTGGTTTCTTTAGTAAAGCGGATTACGTCGAGATCTTAAGCTACGCAAAAGCGCGCAGCATCGAAGTAATTCCAGAAATTGATATGCCAGCACACGCTCGTTCTGCTGTGGTATCAATGGAAGCGCGTTACACTCGCCTAATGGCGGAAGGCAAAGAAGCTGAAGCAAGTGAATATCGCTTGATGGATCCACAAGATACTTCAAACGTGACGACTATTCAGTTCTACGATAAGCACAGCTTCATCAACCCATGTATGGAATCATCGACTCGCTTTGTTGATAAAGTGATTACTGAAATTGCAGCAATGCACAATGAAGCGGGTATGCCGCTAACGACTTGGCACTTTGGTGGTGATGAAGCGAAAAACATCAAGCTAGGCGCAGGCTTTCAAGATGTTGATGCTCAAGACAAAGTGGCATGGAAAGGTAACATTGAGCTAGACAAGCAAGACAAGCCATTCCAACAGTCTCCACAATGTCAGTCTTTGATTGCTGATGGTTCAGTGAGTGATTTTGGTCACCTGCCTGGCTACTTTGCAAAAGAAGTATCAAAAATTGTTGCAGACAAAGGCATTCCTCACTTCCAAGCTTGGCAAGATGGCTTGAAGTATGTGGAAGAGGGTGAATCTGGCTTCGCTACTGAAACTACTCGCGTTAACTTCTGGGACGTTCTTTACTGGGGCGGCACTTCATCAGTGTACGACTGGTCAGCGAAAGGTTATGACGTGATTGTCTCTAACCCAGATTACGTATACATGGATATGCCATACGAAGTTGACGCAGCAGAGCGCGGTTACTACTGGGCAACGCGTGCAACGGATACTCGTAAGATGTTTGGCTTCGCACCAGAAAACATGCCACAAAACGCGGAAACCTCATTAGACCGTGACGGCAATGGCTTCACTGGTAAAGGCGAGATTGAAGCAAAACCTTTCTACGGCTTGTCTGCACAGCTTTGGTCTGAAACAGTACGTACCGACGAGCAGTATGAATACATGGTGTTCCCTCGCGTACTTGCAGCAGCAGAGCGCGCATGGCACAGAGCTGATTGGGAAAACGACTACAAAGTGGGCGTTGAATACTCTCAAGATACCGACCTAGTAAATAAGCAGTCTTTAAACAACGACTTTAATCGCTTCGCGAATATTGTTGGTCAACGTGAACTGGCTAAGCTTGAGAAAGCGGGTATTGATTACCGACTACCAGTTCCGGGGGCAAAAGTTATTGATGGCAAGCTAGCGATGAACGTTCAATTCCCTGGCGTAGAGCTTCAATACTCAGCGGATGGTGAAAACTGGTTAACGTACGATGAGCAACAACGTCCTTCGGTTTCAGGCGAAACTTACATCCGCTCTATCTCTGAAAGTGGCGAGAAAGTAAGTCGAGTGACTTCGGTGAAATAATCGATAAGCAACATTAATAGATGAGCTCCCTAACTATTATCTTACTCAGATAAAAGTGGGAGCTTTTTTTTCGTCCAAACTAAGTTCGGTACATTCGTTAAACTGAAACATATAGAAATAACCTTTGTTTATAACGTCAACAATGCACATAAGGTGAGCTTCATCGCAAAAGTGACGCACTTCTCATTCTTCTCTTCAAAAAATAAGTCCGCCATAAAAAACTATAAATCAGGTGTGATTGAAACAACTGAATCTAATTTTATGCCGTGAAATAACGTGATCTTGATCCGTTTTGATTATTGGGTTTCTTTTTTTATCTATTTTTATGTTTTTAAGCTATTGATTTGTTTGGGTTAAATAACTTTCCTTTTTTTGATGGTGAGAGAGATCACTCTGTTTGTCCTTTTATTTTGAAACGTAAATTAAATCGAGCAAGATAGATTTCATGCCAGGGAGGCTACCAATTACTCAAGCGGCGAAGGTGAATGATATACCGAAGATATGTCGCTGAAAAATTTAAACTAAGGCAGTTTACTATGAAAAAAATTATCGCTCTAAGTGCACTTTCTCTTGCTTTCGCTTCTAGTGCTTTCGCTGGTTCATCTTACGTTACAGGTAATATCCAATTTCACGACGATGGCCGTATCCACGGTTCTGATATGACTTCGACTCTAGAAGCTGGCCACACGTTTGACAACTCTCTAGGCGGTTTAACTGTTTACACTGAGTTTGATGGCATCCAACTTGGCGACCTTGAAGGTCTAACTGCTGCTGAAACTGGTGGCGACGCAACAACTGGTCAAGCAAATGCATTCATCACTGTTGGTGGTGAGCAAGCTTTCAATATCACTGACAACCTATGGGTTGCAGCGGGTTACCAACATGTCTTCTCTGCTGGCGAGAGCATTCAGTTCCGTCCACTGGTTAAAATTGGTTACAACTTCGACAACGGTATCTCTATTAGTAACCGTACTCGTGCACACATCGATGACACTTCTGCAGATGCTGACACTGATTACCGCATGGATAACCGCATTGCTTACTCTGTAAACGAAGACCTAGCGCTTAGCTACAACAACGTATACATGATTGATGCTGAAGCTATGGATCACGAGCTTCGTGCAACATGGACTCGTCAAGGTGTTCAACCTTACTTCGAATTCCGTAGCCAAGCTAACGGAGTTGATTTCGCGAACGGCGCGTCTAAAACAAACAACGCATTCGTATTCGGTGCATCTTACGGCTTCTAAGCTGATTCACTTGGCTGCTTAATCGATTAGATTATTAGCCAAGTGAGTTTCTTCGCTAATTAGCTTTTTTGTTAAATAGAGTTTTTGCTAACTAGCGACGAAAACATAGTGGTACTAACAGCCCGGTTGGTGCCGCGACAAGATTTGCTTTACTGTCCAAAAGCAAAGAGCCTAGTAAGTAAACCAGAGTCTTGGGTTTGCTTAATGCTAGGCTCTATTTTTATTGCTGTTCGTAGGTCTAATTACGCTCTATTTTCCGTTGTAATGACGGTATTCAAACACCTGACCTTTCTCGTTAAACGCATACACAGAATACTCGTCTTTCTTATCGCCATACTCCATGCCCGGAGAGCCCATTGGCATGCCTGGAACCGCCAAGCCAATCGCATTGCGTGGTGGGTTCTCTAAAAAGGCTTTCACGTCCTCTGCAGGAATGTGCCCCTCAAATACGTAACCGTCGATCTCTGCCGTATGGCAAGAAGCCAGTTCTGGCGTTACTCCTAACTTCTGCTTGATTGGGTTCATGTCATCATGGAGTTTCTCTGTGACATCGAAACCTGCGTCTTGCATGTGTTCTGTCCATTCTGTGCAGCAGCCACAATATGGAGACTTATGGTTTAGTACATTAGTAGCGAGAGCTTGTCCTGAAATTGCAGCGAGTGCAGTAAGAGTCATAACTTTACGAATCATGGTGAACCTCATGAATATGGTTTTTGTTGATATTATAATGAGTGGGTTTGAACAATCTTAATCTGTTGGCATTGCTGACTACGGTGATTGATGACATCGCCATCGCAGCGCCTGCAACGACAGGGCTAAGTAAAAATCCGAAGAATGGGTAGAGCACACCAGCCGCAATTGGAATACCTAACGAGTTATAGATGAAGGCACCAAACAGGTTTTGCTTCATATTTCTCACGGTTGCCTGGGATAGCTCGATCGCATTACTCACAGACAGTGGCGACGAGTTCAGCAGCGTCATTTGCGCACTTTCAATCGCCACATCGCTGCCGCTACCCATTGCGATTCCTATATCCGCTTGAGCAAGAGCTGGTGCATCGTTAATACCGTCTCCTACCATGGCAACGCTCTTATATTGTTGTTGAAGCTGAACAATATGCTGAGCTTTCTGCTCTGGTAGTACTTCCGAGATAACCTCGTCGATACCGACGTTTTTACCTATTGCTTGAGCCACAGAGTCGTTGTCGCCCGTTAATAGCACCGTGTGAATTCCGGCGGATTTTAGTTGAGTAATGGCTTGTTTGCTATCTATTTTTAACGCGTCTGAAATGCCAAATATGCCTTCCAGTTTTTGATCGATTACAACGAAGATGGGTGTCCATGCTTGTGTTCGACAAAGCTCGATAAAGTCCGCGCCAATGTCTGTATTGATGCCGAGTTGGGTGAGGTACTTAAGTGAGCCTACTTGAACGTTTTTGCCGCTAATTATTGCCTGTACTCCAAGCCCTCTTTGGTTTTCGAATTCGCTTTGGGGTAGCGCTGAAACTTGTAAGCTCTCAGCATATTGGCAAACGGCTTTCGCTAATGGGTGTTCTGAGCCTACCTCTACCGAATAGGCGTAAGCCAGCAGTTCTTGTTCTGATAAGTCGCCATAAAAGGCCTGCTGAACGGTTGGCTTACCTTGGGTTAGGGTGCCTGTTTTATCAAATACGACAGCATCGATTTTGCTTGCAGATTGCAACACATCGGCATCCTTGATCAGAACACCAAACTCAGCGGCTTTGCCCACGCCGACAGTACTAGAGAGCGGTGTCGCTAAGCCCAAGGCACATGGACAGGCGATGATCAGTACAGTGGTTGATACCACGAGCATGTAACTTGCACTCGGTTGTGGTCCAACAAAAAACCAAACTAGGGCGGCAATGGCTGCGATCGCGACCACAACTGGTACGAAAACGGCAGAGATAGAGTCGGCAAGCTTCGCAATCGCAGGCTTGCTGCTTTGAGCTTGGCGAACCATCTGAATGATTCGAGCCAACATGGTGCTTGAGCCGATTCCCGTGGCTTCAATGATCAGGCTGCCATCACCATTGATGGTACCTGCTGAAACGCCATCATTAATCGATTTAACGTTAGGAAGCGGTTCGCCAGTCAGCATCGACTCATCGATATAAGATTCGCCAGATACCACGACACCATCGACAGGGACTTTTTCTCCCGGTTTCACTCGTACTTGCATACCGACTTGAATAGCTTCGACGGCGATGGTTTGTTCTTTACCATCGACGATAACCACGGCTTTTTGAGGTTGTAAATTAATCAGTGCCTGCAAAGATTTGGTGGTGCGTGCCTTGGCTTTGGCTTCAATGTAGTGACCCAAAGATATAAGGCCAACAATCATGGCGCTCGCTTCAAAATAGACATGGCGCGATGGTTCTGGGAACCATGATGGAATTAGCACAACCAGCATTGAGTAGAACCACGCGGCGCCAGTGCCTAGAGTGACCAAGGTATCCATGGTTGCACGCTTGTGCATCAGTGATTGCCAAGCGTTAGTAAAGAAGCTGCGTCCTGAAGTGGCTAGCAGTACCAAACAGACGACACCGACCAATCCCCAAGCCAATTGGTCGTTAAATGTAGCAATGGTCATGCTGCCACCGAACAGACCCCACGCCATCAGTGGAGCACCGATCAGCAGCGCGCTTACTGAATTCTTTAGGAAAGCTTTTTGGGTACGAAGTTGTTGTTCTTGCTGTTTTTGTTGTTGAGTTGCCGCGTCGTCAACGAACTCGGCACCGTAACCTGCGTTTTTCACCGATTCTATTAGCGCGCTCTCGATGACGTCACGTGTTTCAGATGTGAAGACCAAGGCTGTCTGTTCAGCGAGGTTGATCTGAGCTTGGTCGACGAACTCATTCTTTTTCAGCGCTTTCTCTACCGAAGAAACACAACTCGCACACGTCATTCCCTCAAGAACAAGGTGATAGGTATATTGGCTAGCAGCAGGTTTATCTTGTGTCTGCTCCACTGGCGCTGTTTTTTTATCGTCTTCTGAATTAGATAAAGGCTCATTAACCTCAGAGTAGGGAGCCGCGTGATAACCCACACTTTCGATTAGCTCAATAAGCTCGGATTCTGAAAGCAGAGTAACCAAGGACAATTCATGTTTGCTGACTTCTAGGTCTGAGATTTGCTCGGTCTGCTCAAGCGCTTGTGTCAGCTTGTTCACGCACTTACCGCAGCTAAGACCGGATAACGAAAGGTGCAGTTTATTGCCCATGCTATAACCAAGCGTCGCTAACTGTTGGTTGAGTTGAACGTAATTAAAAGGAGTAGAAATATCGATGTGGGTCGGCGATATATCATTGATCGTCGTGTTGTCGAATTCGCCAAACAGTGTGCGAACTTTCTTCGCACAACCCATGCAATTTAGGCCGTTGAGCATAGCTGTGTAATAGTTCATATCGATACTCCAATTCTCATCTACGCCTAACATAAACCTTCCCGTAAGGGTAAGGTCAAACATAAATTCAAGAATTTGATATTTGCTGGAATATTGAGTGATGGAATAGATGAGGTTTATCGCGAGCGTGGCGAGAATTTGCCGTTTTAGAGCATTTGACATGTGCTTGAGCTATTGGTTTGCTCCTTCTACGATAGCTTTCGTACAAGATCAGCGCATTAATCATTCACTACTGATTGTAGATTTAAGCGGTGGTGATAAAATAGCGCCCAAAATTTAGTGATATTTTTCTGTTGCAGGCTTTGTAATGGCAATCACTAAAAGAATCACCTACATAATCAAGGTATTTAAATGACGGTTAAAACTCGTTTTGCTCCTAGCCCAACTGGCTATCTTCACGTTGGTGGTGCACGTACTGCACTTTACTCTTGGCTATTCGCTAAGAATCAAGGTGGTGAATTCGTTCTGCGTATCGAAGACACGGACCTTGAGCGTAACTCTCAAGAAGCGGTTGATGCAATTCTAGAAGGCATGCAATGGATGGGAATGGAATGGGATGAAGGTCCTTACTACCAATCTAAGCGTTTTGACCGTTACAACGAAATGGTTGATAAGCTACTTGCTGAAGACAAAGCTTTCAAATGCTATGCGTCTAAAGAGCTGCTTGACGAAATTCGTGCAGAGCAAGAAGAAAACAAAGAGATGGCTCGTTACGATGCGAACCACCCTAAAATTGTTGCAGCAAACGAAGCAGCAAAAGAAGGTGATGCGTGCGTTATCCGTTTCCGTAACCCTAAAGAAGGCAGCGTAGTATTTGATGACCAAATTCGTGGTCGCATTGAAATTTCTAACAGCCAACTTGATGACCTAATCATTCGTCGTACAGACGGTGCACCAACATACAACTTCGTTGTTGTAGTGGATGACTGGGACATGGGTATTACACACGTTGTACGTGGTGAAGACCACATCAACAACACACCTCGTCAAATCAACATCTATGAAGCACTAGGCGCGCCAGTTCCAACTTTCGCTCACTGTGCAATGATTCTTGGTGATGACGGTGCGAAACTTTCTAAGCGTCACGGTGCTGTTTCTGTAATGCAATACCGCGACGAAGGTTACCTACCAAATGCACTAAACAACTACCTAGTTCGTTTAGGTTGGTCTCACGGTGACCAAGAGATCTTCTCTCAAGAAGAGATGATTGAATTCTTCAGCCTGAACGCTATCAGCAAGTCTGCTTCTGCATTCAACACTGATAAGCTACTTTGGTTGAACAACCACTACATCAAGACTTCTGAGCCTGAGTACGTTGCTAAATACCTGCAATGGCACCTAGATGCACAAAAGATCGATACAACAAATGGCCCGGCTATCACTGAAGTGATCACGCTAGTTGGCGAGCGTTGTAATACGCTTATCGAACTTGCTGAACAGTCTCGTTACTTCTACGAAGATTTCTCTGAGTTTGAAGCTGGCGCAGCGAAGAAGCACCTACGTGGTGTTGCTAAAGGCCCACTAGAGCTTGCTCTTGCTAAGGTTGAAGCGCTTGAAGATTTCACTACTACAAACATCAAAGATGGTGTGATTGCAGCAGTATGTGAAGAGCTAGAGGTCGGCATGGGTAAAATCGGTATGCCACTTCGCGTAGCAGTAACAGGTGGCGGCCAGTCTCCTTCTGTTGATGCTGTGATGGAGCTTGTTGGTAAAGAGCGCGTAATCGCTCGTATCAAGATGGCTCTTGAGTTCATCGCTGAGCGTGAAGCTAACGCTTAATTGAGCGAATGCTAGATTCAAAAAAGGGTCAGTAACTTGGTTACTGACCCTTTTTATTTGTTTTGATCTTGGTTGATTAAAGCTTATCTTCAGCAATCATTTGAGTCGCTTGCGCGGCTGTTTTCTTATCGAACAAGATATCCATCATTGCTTTGATGCGTTCCATATCGTCACCAAACTTAGAAAAGTTTCCGCTGTTTGGCGCTTTGAATTCGACATTGCCTACGCGTTGTTGATCTTGATAAGCCGAGATCTTAGCGTCTGCAACAAAGGTTCTGAAATCCCAGCTCCAACGAGAGACATAATCGAACGTAATATCTTCTGGTTTATGTTCTGAACCGTCTGCAACGACTTTACATTTGACCTGATTGTTCAGACACCAATCGAGCATTGAATCGAGGAAGATACTGCGAGTTTTCACGTCTTCCACGATAGTGATATTTTCAATGTTATTTGCTTCTGGAAGTGCATTGCCCGAGTATTTCGGAGCACTACAACCTGCGAGTAAAACGACAACAGCAACAGCTAGCCAGTTTTTCATTCTCTATCCTAGATTTTTTTGAATATGATGGAGGTGTTGATCCCGCCAAAGGCAAAGTTATTGCTCATCAGGTATTCAACATCCAATTCGCGACCAGAACCTGTAATGTAATCGAGTTTACCGCAGCGTTCGTCGATGTTTTCAAGGTTCAATGTTGGGCTGAACCAACCGGAATGCATCATTTCTAGGCTCAACCAAGCCTCAATGGCACCACACGCTCCAAGCGTATGACCAAAGTAGCTTTTTAATGAGCTGATTGGCACTTCACCAAAAATGTTCGCGGTCGCATTACTTTCTGCAATATCGCCTTTATCTGTTGCCGTTCCGTGCGCCGAAACGTAACCAATTTTTTCAGCAGGAAGCTGTGCATCTTTCAGCGCTTTCTCCATACAGATTTGCATGGTTTCCATTTGAGGTTGGGTCACATGGGCGGCATCGCAGTTGCTGGCAAAACCGATGATTTCCGCGTAGATCTTTGCACCGCGAGCAACCGCATGTTCATACTCTTCAAGAACAAGCGTACCAGCACCTTCACCGATAACCAGGCCATCGCGCTCACTGTCGTAAGGGCTAGGGGATTTTTCTGGCGTGTCGTTTTTTAAACTGGTAGCAAAAAGGGTATCAAAAACGGCAGATTCGGTTGGGCATAGCTCTTCACCACCACCGGCAACCATCACGGTTTGGTAACCGTGTTTGATTGCTTCATAGGCGTAGCCAATCGCTTGGCTACCTGAAGTACAGGCACTGCTGGTGGGAATCACACGTCCACGTAAGCCAAAGAATAGCCCGACGTTGACCGCTGCGGTGTGTGGCATCATCTGAACGTAAGTCGTTGCGGTGATAGCTCGTGTCGATTTCTCGTTAAGCATCACGCCAAATGCACCAACCGCATCAGTACTGCCGGTTGAAGAACCATAGGCAATGCCTGTTTCGCCATTAGTCAAAACGTCGTGGCCAATCAGTCCTGCTTGCTCTAGTGCATTTTCGGTCGCCACTGTTGCTAGGCGAGACACGCGGCCCATGCCACGAACCTGTTTGCGCTTATAGTGCTTAGGTAGTTGGAAGTCATCAATAGGTGCGGCAAGCTTTGTGTTGAGGCCATCGTACTGCTCAAAGCTAGGCATGTACTGGGTCGCATTTTCACATGCTTTTAGTTTTGGCTCGATGTGCTGCCAATCGTTGCCAAAAGCGGTAACGCCTGACATGCCAGTTACAACAACGCGGCGGGTCATACTAAGCCTCCATTAACTGAAATCACTTGGCGAGTTACGTAGCTGGCAATATCCGACATTAGGTAGCTGACTAGGCCTGCTACTTCTTCTGGTTCACCCATGCGGCGTAATGGAACTTGAGGCAGCGCATGCTCTTTTACATGCTCATCAACCATCCCGGTATCGATTAGACCTGGTGCGACACAGTTTACCGTTATCTTGCGTTTTGCGAGCTCTAGAGCCAGAGACTTAGTTGCGCCAATCACACCTGATTTTGCTGCGGCATAGTTGGTTTGACCGCGGTTACCCATGATGCCGGATACAGAAGCCAGAGTAACGATTCGACCGCCTTTGCGTTTTTGAACCATTGGCATCACGCACGGGTGAAGTACGTTGTAGAAGCTGTCGAGGTTGGTATGGATAACACCATCCCACTCTTCTTCAGTCATAGCTGGGAATGCCGTGTCACGAGTAATGCCCGCATTATTCACTACACCATAGTAAGCGCCGTGTTCGGCAATATCTGACTCAAGCGTTTCGCGACATTCGCTGCGATTGCTGATATCAAATTGGATCAGACGTCCTGCAGCACCGAGCTCAGTGATCGACTTTAATGTGTCTTCAGCACCTTGCTTGTCACCCATGTAATGAACGGCGATTTCAAAACCGTCTTTCGCGAGTTGAATAGCGATCGCTTTACCAATGCCTTTACTGGCACCAGTGACTAAAACCTGACGGCTCATGATGGGCTCCTAGTTTTCATTTCTTGTAATTTTTGTTCGGTCGGCACGTAGACGTTGAGTTGGCATTGAGCCACTAACTCGCCTTGGTCTTCGACTCGGGCGGTAAACACGGCCATGCCACTGTCTTCCATGAGTTGTTCAGCATAGATATCAAGGGTTTGACCTTGAGTAAATTCATCACACAGTGACTTGTAGCGACGAGAACCGAGTAAGAAGCCGATTGGAGGAGTAGTGCCGTTTTTCAGCGCATGGTATCCAGACCAAGCTGCAACAGACTGCGCCATAAACTCGATGCCAACATAAGCTGGGACCGTTTGAGATTCGACGTCAAAGAATAGGTTGTGCGCGCCAATATCGACCTGGCAGTGAATCGACAATGCCTCAACGTTGATAGCTCGATCGATTAATATCATCGGGTCATCGTGTGGGAGAAGTTGGTCTACAGAAGGGATATCAGTCATTTACTACACCAAAAATCAGGCTAATGTTGTTGCCACCAAAAGCGAACGAGTTGCTTAAGATGTTCTTTACTTTAAGTTTCTGGGAACAGTTTACCAAATCAATCTCAATATCTTCAGCTTTATACTGACATTTTTGTAAGGGGAGTGGTAAGTCATATTTTAGAATATGCCACGCAATTGCAGCCTCTATCGCACTTGCCGCTCCAAGAGTATGTCCTGTTAGAGGCTTGGTTGAACTGACGGGAACCTTGTTTGCAAAAATGCGATGGATGGCTTTGCTTTCCATTGAATCATTGAGTGGAGTTGCGGTGCCATGGGCATTAATATAACCGATGTCTTTTGCTCGTAACTGTGCAGAATCTAACGCCTTTCTCATTGCTTGTTCTGCACCGTTCCCTTCTGGATGGGGCGCGGAAATATGGTGTGCGTCGGAGCTGTCGCCATAGCCTAATAGGGCTATATTCGAAGTGCTTTGAGTTGTATTGGTAGCGGTTGGTTTTGTCTTGCTAAGCAACATAAATGCCGCAGCTTCTCCGATGTTGATGCCATCACGAGAGGCGCTAAAGGGCTTACAATGTGTGGTTGATAGCGCTTCAAGACCATGAAAGCCATTGAGTGTCAGTTTACATAGTGTATCGACACCTCCAACCAACACAGCATCAGCCATTCCTGAATCTAACAAACGTTGGGCAGTAATAAATACACGGCCACTTGATGAGCAAGCGGTCGAGATCGCATAACTTGGCCCGGTTAATGAGCAATATTGACTAACAAACTCAGAGGTGTTCCCTAGCTCTTGTTTGGAATAGTGGAAATCTTCGGGGAAAGAGCCATGTTCGAGTTTGTGTTTAAATGCCGTTTCACCATCAGAAATTCCCGAGGTGCTTGTGCCGATAACTACAGCAATTCTATCGGCACCAAATTGTGATTTTGCTTGCTCGATAGAGTCTTTGATTTGATTAACAGCCGATAACGCCAGTTGATTGTTACGAGTGGCGTATTCCGCTTGTTCTGATGGAATTTCCGGTAAATCACCTGCGACCTTACCAACAACCGTCGGCTTACCGTCGTTTAGCATGTCGCTCACTTCAACCATGCTTGATTCATGCTCGCCTTTGAGGCAGCCATGAATGTCAGCAACGCTTGAGCCTAATGCGGAGTGGAAACCACAGTCTTGGATATAAATAGGCATAATGTTTAGCTCTTACTTGGGTTATCGACAATCGTTGAGTTCAACGTTTGTATCGTGATGGTGTAGCCTTGAATCAAATGCTTGAAAACAATGTTGCCTGCGGTTTTGTGTGTTCCGGGCTCTGCTTGGTAATCAATTTTAATGATTGGCTGTTGGTTTTCATCAAATACGGTGCGGCTGTTTTCGGTATCGACCAAATACCAACCGATGTCTTGTAAAGGTTGAGCCCATGCTTCAACTGGCCATAGAGTCAGCATCAAATTAAATAGTACTTGCTCGGGTAGCGGCAGGGTAGCGCCAAGACCAGATAGAACTTGAGTATCAATCGTTTGGTTTTGGTATTGCAGCGATAGAATGCGAGTACCCCAAGAGGAGAAACCCGCCAACACGACTTTGTCTGATGTGACTTCGACTTGAACAGGAAGTTGCTGCGTATCATCTTGCCATGTTGCGCTGATCAGCTGACTTGCCGTAAATGAGTATCCCAGTTCAGCAGGCAGCGGCAAGGCGAGCTCTGTGTCTTTGTCGATTGCGACACTTGCGCCTGTAGGCTGTTGAGACACCATCGAACAAGCGCTGAGTAGTAAGCCCAATCCAACGGCGAGCGCTATCTTGATTGTTTTGTTCATCTAAAAGCCTCTCGAGAGTTTGATTTTTCCGCTGCTTGTTGGTTGTTGATTGCAAGTGGCGAAAGCAACCACGCGACGAAAATACCAGTTAGGACGGTAACACCGAAGCTATGAATGGCATGAGTCTGACTCAGTGACAATAAGCCAAATGAGAGTAGCGTTGTGAGGCCTGACAAAGTAATCGCCAATAAGGTGCTTAGTGATTTCTTCTGCTCAGCAAAGAACAGGGTATAGTCGATACCAATCCCTAGAATCAGAATCAGTCCAAGCAGGTTAAACAGATTCAGTGTCGAGCCTAAAATTCCCGTGACCGCTAAACCAGCGACTCCGGCAATTAATGAAGGCAACAGCATTAATAGGCTTTGCTTCACACCATAACGCCAACCCAACACCATGCCAATAGCCGCTAATGCTATCAATAACAACTCGGTGATCTTGACTCTATATTCCGCAAAGAGAGCAGAGATTTCATCGGCTTTATTAAGGTATTTAACACCTTGTTGCTGAGCAAAGCTTGAATCGAGCCATTGAGAGAACTGTTCTGAATCTGTGACGTCTTTGATCAAAATGACCGACGCGGCTTGCCCATCGATCGGTTTTAACCAAAGTGGTCGAACAGGTTCTGACACTGGTGATTCTAAAAATACAGATACCGTGATTGCCTCGAACTTAGGAAGATCTGGAAAGCTAGGCCAACCAAGAGTGTTCTGTAAGATATGGCTTTGCTGGCTATAAAGTTGTTTAACCAATTGATAGTTATCATGCTGTTGTTGTTTGCTTAACAACTGTTGATTGATGCTGCGATATCCAGAGATACCTTGGCTATCGACCAAAGAATCTAAGCTTGTGGTGATTTCTGCCAGTTTTTTGAGTAGCTTTTGGTCGCTCTTGGCAGTCACCAGAAGCATATTTTGACCACTGCCTAATCCTGATATCTCAGTAATGGCTTGTTCTTGCTGTTTGAGTTGATTAGGCATCGCTTGAAGTTGACGAATATCGTCGTCGTAGCGAATTTGACTGACTGATATCAGGCTCAAGACAGTCACAGCTAACGGTAAGCCAATTTTAAATTTTTGGTTGCTCCAGAGGCTTAACCAAGTATGCCAAAGCTTCGACAGAGGAAGAGGGCGTTCTTGGCTTGGTTTTGCCGCTAAAACCGGATACCAACACACCACACTGGCGTAAGCTGCGATCAGTCCAATCGACGAAAAAAGAGCAAGTTGCTGTAACCCCGGGAAAGGCGCCACCAACAAGCCTAGGTAGCCAATCAAGCTGGTGATCAGACCCAAGGTGATCGCAACGATAATATGTTTCAACCCTTTGTCGCTTTGCCATTGATTACCTGCCGCCAAGCGATCAGTCAGGTAGTGAAAGGAGTAGTCGATGGATACGCCAATTAAGCTGGCACCAAACACCAAACTAAACAGGTGAACCTTGCCGAAGATAGCGACGGTGCTTGCCAGCGCAACCAATAATCCAGTACTGATGGAAAGTAAGGATAAGGCAAGTGGGAGGGCGCTACGAAATGTTAGCCACACCAATAAAATTACACCTGCCAATGAGCCCAAACCAATGGTACTGATTTCTGATTTCGCACTTTCGGTACCGTAATTGGCGTAGAACACCACACCGGTATGCTTCACTTTGACACCAAACTGCTTTTCGATCTCGCGCTCAATTGAATCAAGATCGGGAAGTTGCTCTTGAATCGCTAAACTATAAGGCGAACCTGCCAGAGTCGCCGTCACCAAAATATGAGTTTGTTCATTAGACTGGGCTGTGAGGTAGCCTTCTTTCAGAACAAAGTTGCTTGATTGAACGCCAACTGCACTGATGTAGTCGCGAAATAGCAGAAATGGGTCGAGAGATAGCTCTGCTGCAGTGACGCCTGAAAACGGATTGTACAGAGACTGAATGACATATTGAGCTCGCGAATCCGGCGAGTGTGTCAGCGTCTCTTTTTGTTGTTGGGTCAGCAGTTGAGCTCGGTGACGAAAATAGAAATCGCTCCATTGGCTTTGCGTGCTGGCGTTGATCTTGCCTTGAACTTGCTTAAACAGAGTTGGCTGGCTTGAGAAAGCTCTTTGGTTAAGTTTTTTTTCAAAAGCGTCAGTCGCTGTCATGGCTTGTTCGACGTCGGAGGCACTTATGATAAAGACCACTTGCTCGCTCATCGAGCTGGATATTTGCTGAAAGGCTTGCTCTACCATGGGATCTTGCTGGTTTTCTGGCAGCAATTTCATGATGTTGCTTTCAATGGGTACCGACGAAGAAAAAGCGAATTGTTTGATCAACAATCCGCTAAACAGTATTACGACAACAAGCCAAGCAAGGGCTAGGCTAGAATTGGAATTGTTGCGCTTCAGCATCTGATAATACTTCCGGTAGATGGCTTAACTGGCTAAATTCGATCACTGTGCTGTCCCCACGAACTTCTCTAAGTTCGATACGTTCAATGTCACCTTGTCCTTGCAGTGTGATGGCTTCAAACACCGCGTTCATTGGCGCATTCTTTGGCTTTAGAGTGAGAGTCCATCGTGTGTCTTGTGAACTTGAGTTTGCACTTTCATCAGAATTTGTCGCAGTCGTTGGTTCAAATGACAGTGAGAATTGCTCTTGAAGTTTTTGCGTGTCCCCGTGAAACACCGACAGGAATATATGGCTGAAATAAAATGCCATTGGGTTTTCTTTATCGGTAATGATCTTAGCGGGTTGATCGGCAAACCTTTGGCTCAGTTTGTTATCGGTTAGCACCAAGCTCACAGGAAAGGGGGTCACTTGTGTCCAAAGCAAACCATGCGACTTGTCTAACAGGAAAGTACCTTGTGATGTTAGAGGTTGGGCGAACATTTCCATGTTGCGCGTTTGAGTAAATTGACCACGAACGATACTATTTTCGCTTAACACGGCTTGTAGTTCTGTAATAGAACCGACAGCATTCGTGTTCTCGCTAGCGCCAGCCAAGTGACTCGCCATCATTGAGGCAAGCCCTAGCAGTGCGATACTGATTTGCTTACGCCCGTGTTTAAACAGACTCATGTTTCACCTGCTGCTGTGTGTTAGGTACTTGCGGTTGCTCTGATTGGTGATCGTTTGATTGCTGCTCAATTGATTGGGGTAAGCAGCCAAATTGATGCCAGTGTTCGACTTTATCGGTAAACACTTTCGGCGAAGCAAAACACATATCTTGTTCTTCAATGGTTACTGCAACCTGCATGGTGTGAGCGCGTGTCATACGAGCACCGGTGTTGGCATCGTGAATTTCGTAGTCAACACGCAAGCGGTTTTCCCATTCAGTTAACTTAGCGGATACCGTGATCTGATGATTAAACGGTATCGCTTTGATGTACTTTACGCGCGTGTCGATGATCGGCCACATGTAGCCCGAATTCTTCATCTCATGGTAGTTGTACTCAATCTTATCCATCATGATGCGCCTAACTTCTTCAAAAAATCGGAAGTAGTTGCCATGGTAGATCACGCCCATTGGGTCGGCATCTTGGAATGAGGTTACTAAAGTAACCTCTGATTTTAATGGATGAAGGATTTCAGACATAAATCGCTCTCAACAATATTGCATAAAGGGTTAGCTACTCTAGGAGTAAAGTGACCAGTGTTGACTTTGAATACGAGCAATGAAGTGGCGTAGATCGCCTTCAAGTGGTCGATCTTCTACGATAAATTCAAACTCTTTAAGCACTTCGTCGCGAATGTGCTTTAGGTTTTCACTCATGTGGTGCTCATCAAGCTCATTATGGCGTTTACGAAGTTCAAGCGCTTGTGTCCCCGCCAGAAGTGATGCTGCCGCTACTTGTTCAGTCAGTTCAAGAACGCGTAAGCAGTCACGAGCCGCAATAGTGCCCATGCTGACTTTGTCTTGGTTGTGACACTCAGTTGAACGAGAGAACACGCTTGCTGGCATGGTGTGTTTTAATGCTTCTGCTGTCCAAGCTGAAACGCCAATCTGTACCGCTTTGAAACCGTGGTTGATTGGTTTACGTTCGCCTTCAGCACCGGTTAGGTTAAATGGCAAGCCGTTGTTGAACTTGTAATCCATCAACTGCGCCATTTGTCGATCAAGTAGGTCTGCAAGGTTGGCTACCGCTGTTTTTAGTGTATCCATTGCCATTGCGATATGACCACCGTAGAAATGTCCACCGTGCAGTACGCGCTCATTGTCGCCATCGATAATTGGGTTATCGTTAGCGCTGTTAAGCTCGTTCTCAATCATTTGGCGTAGCCAAGGCAGAGAGTCTTGAACCACACCAATCACATGTGGGGCACAACGCAGTGAGTAACGATCTTGTAGGCGATCACTGTTACGTGGCGGACGATCCGCTTGTAAGTCATCACGTAGCCATGCAGCAACTTGCTGTTGACCCGGATGAGGCTTCACTGCAAACAGCGCTTCATCGAAATGGAAATCGTTGCCTTGCATACCTACAGACACCATTGCGGTGATCTTAGTCGACAGCTGAGCTAGGTATTCTGCACGTTTGTAGGCGATACAAGCTAAAGCCGTCATTACTGATGTGCCATTCATCAATGCTAAGCCTTCTTTTGGCTTAAGCTTGATAGGGTTAATCCCTAGCTCTTTGTAAACGTCACTAGTAGGGCGAACTTCACCTTTGTAGATGACATCGCGCTCACCAATCAGTGCAGCTGCCAGATAAGACAGCGGCGTTAAATCACCACTGGCACCAACCGATCCTTCTTGAGGAATGCGCGGCGAGATATCTTGGTTGATCAGAGTGACGATCTGGTTGAGCAAATCGTGAGTCACACCAGAGACACCTTGTGACAATGAACAAAGACGTGTCGCTAATACTGCACGAGATTGTTCGTGAGACAGTATTTCGCCTAAACCACAGCCATGAAAGCGCGTTAGATGCAGTGGTAATTCATCAACAAGGTTTGGCGGAATTGCAACGGTACATGAGTCACCGTAGCCCGTTGTCACACCATAGATCACGCCTTCTTCTTTCAATAGGCGTTCTAAAAAAGCGACACCGCGGTTGATCTTTGATGTGAACTCATTGCTTGAGTTCATCGAGGCTTTTGCGCCTTGTGAAATAGCGACAACATCCTCAATCGTGAGGCGTTCGGCACCAAAGGTGATGCTATTTGGATTTTTTTTCGTCATGGTGCTTGCTCAATGTCCAAAAGTTAAAAAAGTTGTACCACTGAAGCGGTGCTTTCAGTGTGTAGTGCTGAAGTCGGTCTGCGTATTTCTGCACGACTTGCTGTAAAGATTGTTCGCGAGTCTTCCTTGGTAGCTCTATCTTGTCGCTGAAATGCTCAAAATAGACATTAAAATGCGGTTTGGTTTGTGAGTCATCTCGTAGGCCAAACAATAAGAATACTGGCGCTTTGAGAACAGAGGCTAACATAAATGGCCCTTGAGGGAAGGGAGCTTCTTTACCCAAGAACTCTGCCCATACTGAGCGACTCTCTTTGCTGGTGGAGGTTCTATCGCCAACGATCACAATCCATTCACCTTGCTCCAATTTTTGTTGCAACAAGATGGCGGTATCAGGGCCCATCGATGTCACCTGAATCAGGTTTAAATCAGACTGTGGGTTTACCGCTTTCATCACCGAATTAAAGCGTTCGGCGTGTTCCGTGAAGACCAGCGCATTGATTTTGATGTGTGAGTGTCGACGTCCCAAAGCGCGGCACAATTCGATATTACCAAGGTGAGAACCTAGGATTAGCACACCTTGCTGGTTTTCCACCATACTTTCGAATTGCTCTTGACCATGAATAGTCAGGTTATCGACTGAGAAATCACCTTTCCATGCGGCTAATTTGTCTAGCATGGTGTGGCCAAACGAAAGCAGGTGGTTATAACTGGTTAATTCAGCGGGTAACTCAATATTCTGTTGCTCTGCGTATGTCTTAAGCTGGAATAGGTATTGCTCAGAAGCGTTTCGCGCGCGCTTGCCTGTCAAATGGTAGTAACGCATCACACCGCGCAAAATTAGGTTGAATACACCTCGGCCTAATAGTGAGTACACAGCTAACAACAGTTTGATACCGAGAACTGTGCCGCGCTCTTGAGTTCTGGACCAATGAGGCTGTTCAGTGCTATTTGGTGTCTGCTGCGCCTGATTGCTTTCTGAAAATTGTGTCGAACTTGTTAGGTGATCTTCAGAATTTGATTTGAAGTGACGAGCAATCAGCTTAGGGGCTCTTGGCAGCATGCCGAAGAACAGTCGAGTATGCATCCAACTGATTTTTACGTTGTCCCACAGCGCATCGAAATGAGAGACACCATTTTCAGGGTAGATGACTCGCGTCTCAATGAAGTCAATGTCGCAACCTTCCCAGTATAAGCGAACCAGAATCTCGATATCGAAGTCCATTCTCGAACCGACATCGTATTTATTCAGTACTGTTTGTGTCTTATCGATTGGATACGCTCTAAAGCCACACATGCTGTCTTTAATTGAGAGAGATAGAGTTTCTATCCACACCCAAATATGTGTCGCGTAGCGCCCGTAGAGCCTTGCCTTCGGTACGCTATCGTCATAGACAGGCTGACCTGAGATCAGGCGCTGGGGCTTAGCTTGTGACGCTTCGATTAATGCGGGTAGGGCGTCTAGGTCATGTTGACCGTCAGCATCAATCTGAATGGCATGACTAAAGCCGAGCTCCTGTGCTCGCTTGATGCCAGCCTTTACGGCACCTCCTTTGCCTTGGTTCAGCTCTAGCGTCACCAAGGTTACGTTCGAATTCTCTACTAGGGGAGCCAGAAACTGTTTCGTGGTGAGTTCACTGCCATCGTCAACGATGATGATCGGCAACTCAAAATGATGGAGTGACGACACCACTGCAGGCATGGTTTCGCCGTGGTTAAAGCACGGAATTAGGAAGCAAGCTTTGTAGTCGCTTTCTTTTGTTACGTGTTGAGAAGCAGCCTCAGCAGGAGCGCTATTCACTTTTCTCTCCCAGCTTCATTTTTCCTGAAGAGTGGGTCTGTTCACCGTTGTTTGAGGTGTAGCTGAAGCTCAGCTTGTCTTTGTCAGCATCCCATTTGAGTGATAGCTGGATTGTGGCGTCAGGAAGGATAGGCTCTTGGAATTTGATGACCTCCATACCTTTAAAGTAACCAGGGACATTTAACTTTTGGACAGCATAGTGAAGTGCCCAGTCAATTTGTGTCACACCGGGAAGAATAGGGAAGCTCTTAAAGTGCCCCTTAAAATCGGTGATGTCTCCGGTAACATGGAGTGTCAGGGTCGATTCTTTCTCTACAGTGTCAACAGCAATGACGTTTGGTTTTCTCTTATCCATAGCGTGTGCTTAGAATCCTTGGGCTAAAATGGGTCTTCTGACAAAAATATAAAAGATAATCTCAGTATAAAATGCGACCAGTGATTTTTATGATTTGACGAGCTGCTCTATGTGAGAGGTTAGTCGCTTGCCTTGGCTGTTGAGGGGGATCTCATCAACAACACGATACTTTCTTGGAATAGCGATTGGCTCTAACCATTTTCTGAGTTCTGAACGTAACATTAACCAGAATTTACCTTTACTCATGGTTGCGAGAGTCACTTGGCCTTCCTCTGATAATACCAAAACCGATGCTAAAATTAAGCGTTCAGGCTCTTCAAAGGGAATGACCACACACTCGCTTATCCAAGGTAGTTGCTCCAGTCGCTTTTCAACTTCAACCAGTGATACTCGTTTTTCTTCTATCTTGATCACTCGGTCGGTTCGGCCTTTCAATATAAATTGATTCTCTGAGACCATTTCGCACTCATCTGCGGTTTGATACCAGTTGTTTTTGTCGATGTACGGCGACAATAACTTAATGCAATTCTCACTATTAAGACTAGCCTTAATACAGTCAAAAAGCTGCCAAGGTGTTTGAACGCTCTGTTGCTGACGAAACGCGATGCCGCCGGTTTCTGTGCTGCCAAACACCTCGATAGGTAAATGCCCAAGCAGATCTCGTGATTGATGAGCCGACTCGGTAGGTAAAGGGCCACCAGAAGAGAACACCCCCGCTAGATGCGTAGACTTTGTCTCGTGTTTTAATCGTTTGAGTAGCGCAGGGCTGCTGATCAGCACGCTCTGCTTGTTAGCGTGAGACAGGATCTGTTCCGGGTACTCAAGATTGTTTCGAGAAAATGGAACTCCAGAACAAAGCGGCCATAAGATTCGAAACAACAGACCATAGATATGTTGGTGTGAGACGGTGCTGTGGACTTGGTTGTCTTTAAGCAAGGCGCCCCAGTTTTTATCTAGCTGAGCGATTTCAATATCTAGGTGTTCTAAGGTCTTATGGATTGCTTTTGGTGTACCGCTTGAGCCTGAAGTAAACAAGGTCAATTGGATTGCTGCTAACTCAATGGCGGGAAGATTATCGGTTAGAGGTTCTCGTATTTCGGTGTCTAATAAGGTTTGGATATTGCGAACTTCATTTATTTCCACTGCACCAATCGCATCATCGACCAACAGATAGTCAAAATGCTCACTCAGCTCAGAAAGCGCACACGGTTGATAATTGCCCGGTAAAATGATGTGTTTGTTGCTGGCTGCGCACGCTAAAAAGGCCACTGAAAATAGGTAGCTGTCTTGGGTGCAAATCGCAACTCGTTGAAAAGGGGATGAAGATAAAAGCTGTACGAGTTGAGATAAGTCGTCGTTAAATGTTTGCCACGAAATCTCGCTATTGTCGTCAAAGCAGACAATAGAATCAGGCGATCTGTTCTGACTGAGAAGTTCAGACAAGGAAGTGTAAGAGACGGTTTGGGTCATAACAATTTAACTCTGACGAATGCGCTGTCTTACTACCCACTCTCCTGCAAAGAGCAACCCTGCAAACAGATAGCTGAGTAAGCCATTGTATAGGGTCCATATTTCAAGAGGTTGGAAGCAGGTGTAAAGGGCAATAGAGCCATTGATAACAAAGAACAGACACCAAACTTTGGTGACTGTTCGTGTGTAATCAACGCCACTTTGTGGAAGCTCTGGCTCTTGGAGGCGAGCAAGCCGCTCGATAATCGTTTGCGGTTGCCATAGGCTCGAGGCGAACACAACCAGCATACAAACATTAACGATGACGGGGTAATAAGTTAGCCAGCCGTGCTGTTTGAAGGTTAACCCTAATGCCAGCAGAACAATTCCGGCACTTCCGCTGATCCAAGCTAGGTGTTTTAGCTCTTTGATTTTAGCCTGACCACCGGTGAAAATGCGGACAGCAAAAATAGCGGCTAAGACGATACCAACGGTTTGTAGGCCAAACTTGTTGAGTCCAAAGTAAACCGCTATTGGATAAGTGAAAAGTATGATTGCCGACAGTAAAGTCAGCAGAGGACGCATTATGCGTCCTTCAATAGTTCAACCACAGACTCGACAACGTCATTAACGGTGCGTACTGCTTTGAACTCTTCAGGCTTGATCTTCTTACCTGTAACGTTCTGTAAGTGAACGACCAAATCAACGGCATCAATGCTGTCGAGATCGAGGTCGAGATAAAGGTGTGCTTCTGGAGTGATATCTTCAGCATCAAGCTCAAACAGCTCGATAAGCGCATCTTTAACCTGGTTGAATACTTCTTGTTGGTTAGCTTGTGTCATAAAGATCTGTCTAGTTGTTTGTTTTAGATGAAATGTAGTTAGCTAGGTTTTCAACCGATGCAAAATGCTGGCGAGTGTTTGAATCGTCGGCATCGATAACAATGTTGTACTTTTTCTTGATAGCAAGGCCGAGCTCAAGGGCATCGATAGAATCTAATCCAAGTCCATCACCAAACAGTGGTGCTTCCGTTTCAATTTCATCAATGCTCATATCTTCAAGATTCAGTGCGTCGATAATCAGTTGTTTTAGTTCGTTGTGTAATGTTTCCACTTAGGCCTACTTAGTACTTTATCTAAATGCTACTTCAAGGGGGGCGATTCTACATTATGTGATGTATTTTCGAAACGCTGATATCACCAGTTGTTTTATTGATGAGCTAAATATTCTCTTCGGAAGGAAAAATAGTCTGTGCAAGGTGTTGATTGAGGCGCCTTGCTGCCGAAGTTAAGTTGTTTGAATTCTCAATAAAGGGTGCGACGTCTATTTTACCTTTCACTGCGATATGAAAAAAGGGTTTAGTGGCAGGAACTTGATACCATTTTTTCTCTTTTGTTAAGAATGTCGGAGAAACTGTAATATGAATCACGCGTAAGTCGGTTTGTGTTCGAGTGGCAATTTGTGCCGCACCACGTTGTAAGGATGGTTCAATTCCTGGCGTTGTGCGAGTTCCTTCAGGGAAAACTAACAATACATTGCCACGCGAAAAGCGTTCTTCACAGCGTTCTAAAAGATCGTCAGGGGTTTGGTTGGGTATGTATCCCGCTGCTTTGACAATCCTCTTCATAAACGGGTTTTCCCATATTGCCGCTTTAACAAGACAATCACATTGAGGAAGTTGAGAGGCGATCAGTACATAGTCAATCAAGCTAGGGTGATTGGCGACAATGATGCAGTTGCGATCTTCGCGGAGCAGTTCGGCGCCATCAATTCGGTAATCAATCGCGCCTGTGAACTTCATTATTTGGCAAAATGCATTGAATGAGAAACGGATTAATCGTTGTGCTTTGAGCTCTCTTTCTATGACGTTGCGAGTCGTTAGGGCGATCGAAGGTAAGATTAAGAAGCTTAAGACTAAGCCTCCCAAACCAAAGATGGTAAAGCAGAGCCCCGTCGCGAATACTCGCCAACATTGGCCTACTTTGCTCATTTCTGTGCACCAGCTTGGGCGTTATTGACCCAGGACCAGTTTTGGTGCTTACCAGCAATAGTCCAATGCTGTGTTCCCAATAGGATATGTTGTAGCGTTTGTAGGCCTTGTGGTAAATCAGCGGCTGAGCTGTCTCTAACTTTGGGGGGGCTAGCGATTGGTTTACTTGTTACTGCTCTCGAAACCGAGTAGTCACTGCCTGCAGTGAGTACTAAACCTAGAGCGTAGTCAGCATAGTGCTGATTTTCGTATTCTCGATATACATCAGGCAGAGGTTGGTCGAAGTCAATGACGAGTACACGATGTGACGGATACTGATGTAGGTAAAGATAAGCTTCAATCAGGGCGTTGTGAAAGGTATCTTGCCCAGAAGCGATAGAGGTCAGTGGAATCGGTGCTTTTGCAGCAATCGTTGTTAGGCCTGCTGCGGTGTTGTGTACTGATTGGGAAAACGCCATTGGAGAGGCATCGTCACCTTCTAATATTGATTGAATCAAAGCAACAGTTCGGTGGAGCTCACCATGCCGACTGGCAAAAACCAGATAATCAATCGAGGTATCTTTTAATAGGGTTAATGCGGTTTGGACGGCCAGTTTGCTTTGCAGGCTCATTCGGCGACGCATCATAGGAGGGATGGCTTTAAATTCGGTTGAGCCATTTTGCGGCCAATCTAAATGAGTGCTCCACGTTTGCCACTCGGCAACGGAATAGAGGCCTGGCGAATTTGCTGACCATTTTTCAATATTAAACGACATTAATTGGGATTGATTTGACATAGAGTATTGATTTACTTTGGGTCTAACTAATACTATGCATGCTTATAAATAAACACGGGTAAGGAGTTTAAATGAAATTACTAAAAATAGCCGTTTCAATGTTATTTATACTCGTTCTTGCAGGCTGTGGACGTGTCCAACCTGTAATGAATGTTGAGGATACTCCAGTTGCTTTGAATCTTCAAAGTAAACAGGTGAAATCAGCGATTTATGAGTCTGCTGAGAACCGAGGTTGGTTGGTTTCAGAAATTAAGCCAGGCCTAATCCGTGCTGAACTGTATGTCCGTTCACATCATGCTGTGGTTGATATTCCATATAATGATAAGTTTTACTCTATTCTTTACGTCGAATCAGAGAATTTGAAGTACGACGATGGTGAAATACACCGTAATTACAACCGTTGGGTTAATAACTTGAACGTTGATATTAAACGCAAGCTTGCACAAATGGCTGCTATGTAGCTCTCTATTATTTTAAAGTTAGGTTTTTCGTGTCGGAATATAAATTAGATCCATTTAACGCATTAGAAGCAAAAACAGAAGCGCAAAAATTGTCTTTTGCTCCTATTGTTTTTCATACAGCTCGTACACTTCGTGATTTAGGTATTTTGAAAGCGTTAGATGACGCGGGCAATGATGGTTTACCCGCTGAAACTATTTCTCAAGCAACGGGTGTATCCGAATACGGTGTCAAAGTTCTGCTTGATATGGCGTTGAGTGCTCATATCGTTACTTGGGATAAGCCCCATTATAAAATGGCTAACCTAGGTTTTTATCTATTGCACGATGGCATGACCAACGCAAATATGGATTTCACGGCTGATGTCTGTTACGCCGCGATGATGCATTTAACCGAAGCAATAGAAGAAGGTACACCCGCGGGCTTGAAAGAGCTGGGTGACTGGGAAACGATTTACCAAGGTTTGTCTCAATTGCCAGAAAAAGCAAAAGAGAGTTGGTTTAAGTTTGATCATTTCTATTCAGATCGTTCGTTCCCTGTGTTACTTGAGAAAGTTTTCAGTAAGAAGCCTAAATCGCTGGTGGATATTGGCGGTAATACAGGTAAGTGGGCAATGCAATGTTGTAACTACGACTCTGATGTCGAGGTGACGATTGTCGATTTGCCGCAGCAATTAGAAATGGCAATGGCAAACGCAACACAGCACGGTCATCAAGACCGAGTGACTCCATTCCCCGCTAACATGCTTGATAAACAGCAAGCGCTGCCGACAGGTACGGATGTGTGGTGGATGAGTCAGTTCCTTGATTGTTTCTCGCCAATGGAAATTCTTAGCATATTAAAGCGTGTTCGCTCTCATATGTCAGAAGACGCGACTGTTTATATCCTTGAACTGTTTTGGGATGCACAGAAATACGATGCGGCTTCTTATAGCTTAAATGCGACGTCTCTCTACTTCACTTGCTTGGCCAACGGCAACAGCCGCTTTTACCGCAGTGAAGATTTCCTAGAGATAGTGGAAGAGGCTGGCTTTGATGTGGTGACTCGTACCGACGATATCGGTCTTGGGCATACGCTTCTGGAGCTGAAAGCTAACGCGAAATAATCATGGTAAACATGGCTTAAATTAATGAAAAAACTGTCAACTCAAGTAGTGATCATCGGAGCTGGCCCATCTGGGTCTATTGCTGCGTCTTTGCTTCATAAAAAAGGCATCGATGTTCGAGTGATTGAAAAGAGCCTTTTCCCCCGTTTTTCTATTGGTGAAAGCCTGTTACCTGCGTGCATGGAAGTGATCGAACAAGCGGGCATGAGCGAAGCTGTGGCTAATGCTAACTTCCAATTTAAAGATGGCGCGGCTTTTCGTAAAAATGGTGTTTATACGGCGTTTAATTTTGAAGATAAGTTCTCTTCTGGGCCGGGAACGACGTTTCAGGTTCAACGAGGTACTTTTGATAAGGTAATGGCAGACTGTGCTGAAGCGCAGGGTGTTACCATTGATTACCAACATGAACTGATAGGCATTAACTTCGCTGAAGACCGTACTGTACTAGATGTACAAATACAGGGTGGAGAGCGTTATCAGCTAGAGGCTCAATACGTCCTTGATGGTAGTGGTTTTGGTCGAGTGTTACCCAAGATGCTCGATTTAGAAGAGCCATCACGACTTCCTCCGCGCAAAGCTATCTTCACACATATTAATGATCATATCTCAGCAACGGATACTGATCTTGAATACGATCGCAGTAAAATTTTGGTCTCGGTACATCCAACCAATCCTGATGTTTGGTATTGGTTGATTCCCTTCAGTAACGGAGTCTCTTCATTCGGTGTGGTAGGGGAACCTAAATTCTTTGAATCATACCCAGAAGACAAGATTTCGGCGATTAAGCAGCTGGCAACAGAAGAGTCGGGCTTGGCCGAGATTTTGGCAAATGCGGAGTATCCAAATCCCGCAGGCGAAATTGGTGGCTATTCTGTCAACGTTAAACATCTTGCAACCGATAAGTATGCATTACTGGGTAATGCGGGGGAATTTCTTGACCCTGTATTTTCATCGGGAGTGACTATTGCGATGAAGTCGGCTCAGTTTGTGGTTGAGTGTGTGGAAAAACAACTCAATGGTGAGAAAGTCGACTGGGATCGTGAATACGCTGAACCATTGATGATTGGGGTAAATACTTTTAGAACGTATGTTGAAGGGTGGTACTCGGGGGCTCTTCAGGATGTGATTTTCTATCAAGAACCAAACCTGAAGATAAAGCAAATGGTATGTTCGATTTTGGCGGGCTACGCATGGGATCAAAGAAACCCCTATGTAAACGAGTCAAAACGTCGATTGAAGACGCTGGCAGAGATATGCCGAAGCTAGATGGTCTATTTAGTATGTAATAGCATGCTAAATGGTCACTATGGTTAGCCATAAATCAAAACAGCCGCAATGCGCGGCTGTTTTTGTATCTGATAATCAGCCTCTCAGCTCGAATACCAACTCCAGTACGTCAGAATCCAAAATTTCTAACGAAGTTATCGAGGTTGATACTACTTCAGATCAATGCTGTTCAATCGTCCCATAAAGATAAGCAGCTCAATCACATCTTTGTGAGCTTCAAGCAGTGCTCGTTTGGTTTGGCTGTAGGCTGCGAGTCGACCGTGTTTTCGTATAGAGCATACTTTTGTTCTATATTTGTAATCACCATTCTCAGAGAAAACACGCCATTTCGCTATGTAGCACTCGTCGCGATGTTCAGGGTCACTCTGCGTTGGATTAGGCTTAAATACAATTTTAGGCTCTAAACTATGAGGCAGACGTGTCATGAGATAAGGTTCTTTGAGGACCTTTGGCCAAAACTTGCCCCAAAGCTGTCTACCTAGCTCATCTCTTAATTTGATGGTTTTCTTGAGTGCTTTGTCTTCCCCCATACGAACAAAGCCAACTGAACGATGTAATACCGTATCGTCGGGTGTATGAATGTGGATCTTAAAAGCGGTCTTACCTTTCGAGATAAAGCGGTAACCGGTAGCACCAATTAGATTATTCTGGCTCATAGTTCGCTAAATGATGATTATGTTATTAATAAGATTACGACAAATACCGCGAAACCGAAACTAATCCTCATGAAAAAAATAAAGCCTTAGTACTTTTGCTAAGGCTTTATTAGAAAATATGAGTTGATGGTGCTGCTAACTACATGATTTTCTGCATTACATCACCAATTTGAATGCTTCCCGCAAGGCTTGGTTGATCAATGGTGAGTTCAGCTTCGTTTTCATAAACGCGAGAAACCGTCAGGGTGATATCGCTTTGAGAGACCTTATTGCGTGGCAAGCCTCTTTGGTCGATAAATGAACCTGTGTGCCAAAGCTGAAGTTTGTCGCCTTGTTCTACACCGTGTATTCGGCCTAAATCAATGGTCACCATATTCCCAAACACAGCAGCAACTTCAGGAAGCGTGATTTTACAAGATACTTCCGATTCTAAATCCAACATAATATTACGACTGACACGAAGCATCATGCTGCCATAGGTTGATGCCCAGAAACGAGCACTGCGGGTGTCGATTTCACTGGTCTTCGCAAATGGCCATTTTGCTACTTCACGATAGCTTCGGTTGTAAACCTGATGACCTGTTTTACCATCGAATACCTGCATTTCTAACGCAAATTGGCGATTGATAATGTCGTCTTTCAAAAGCTTCGATTCAATGGTTGCGGTTAAGTCGGTGATGTCACCACCTATGATGTACTGTGCCCCCGTATCTTGTGCGATCATTTTGATCACTTCCGGTCGACGCTTGTCAATGTCGTAATTTGTTGTGCCAACAGAGACAAAACTGCGAGATTCTTGCGCCAGTTGTCGGTTAACAACATGGCCAAAATCATCACCAATGTTATAGATTCGGCCCATCACAGCTTGTTGTGGAGAGCTTACATCAATATTACCGACCAAAAACGTCTTCTTATATTGGCTTTCATGGCAAGCACTTGCCGAAGGGTAGATGTCTATCCTTGCAGTGACCATTATATTGCCACCGCGTTTCTTCTCTTTTTCTACTAAGATGTAGCGCACTTCATGATTGGTAAATTGAAATTCTTTCTTTTTTGCATCTAAGTAGGGGGTGAGGTTTGCAATACTGCCGATGTCAGCACCAGAGAACTGTATGGCTTTGTAAACGGCATCCTCTAGGGCATGAACCCTTGCCGCATCCTCTGACGATACGATGGTTGCAGTACCGGTAACTTCATACCAAGAGGCATGAGTACTGAAGCTGATGGTTGTCAGTAAACTTATTGAAAATAAGTAATAAATTATTTTTTTCATCTATTCGTTACCAGTTGGGTATAAATATTGCTTAACAAATATCTATAAGCTTAAAGCTGACTCAAGTGCGTTTTTCATAATCTGAACCATTAATGAAAAGCAAAGATTGTTCCAACATTGTAATCCATTGAAAAGAGTCATGGCGAGAACATATTGGAACAGCAAGCACTAAATATATCTGGAGATAAGAGAATGAAAAAATGGCTCGTAGTAATGAGTGTCATGTTAATGACATCATGCGCTTATTCGCCAATCTATAACGGTAAATCTGAGTATTCAGGTAGTCCGTTTATGTTGATGGACAGCCCGCGTCATACCATGGATTTTTTCGTGGAAAGCATGACCGAAGATTTGATCTTGTCGAATACGAGTATTTCAGCCAGAACACCCATTGCCATTACCTCGTTTGTCGATCTGCAACACATGGACACAACCAGTTGGTTAGGAAACTCGGTATCAGAAGGTTTCATTCATCAGTTTCAACGTCGAGGTTTTAAAGTGGTTGATTTTAAAACCACAGGCTCTATCCAAGTGACCCACCAGGGGGATTTTGCTATTAGCCGCGATTGGAAAGACTTAGCCCAAGAGCAAGACGTCCAGTATGTTTTGACTGGAACTATGCTTCGTCAAGAAGGCGGTGTTCTAGTGAATGCTCGTGTGGTCGGAATGCAAACTCGCATCGTTGTTGCTTCCGCACAAGGCTTTTTACCTGCAGACCGTATTGGTCGTGACTTAGATACTCTGAACAGTATTCGAACTCAAGATGGGGTTATTATTCGTTCTGATCCAACGATCAGTCAGCCTCATACTGTTATTCTTCGCCCTTAGGAGTTCGTGATGAAGAAGTTAATATTTGTTGTTGCCGCTTTATTGCTTGTCGGCTGCCAACCATTACAAAGCATGAGACCTAATGACTTTTTGGTTGCGGTTGGCTACGCGAGTGTCAGCGAGCAGAAAGGTCGTAATGACGAAGAGAAACGTATTCGAGCAATGAGAGCCTCTAAAATTGATGCGTATCGTGAACTTGCCGAGCAAGTGTATGGTATGCGCGTGAGTGGTCGAGCTGAGCTTGAAGATCAGCGTCTTGGTACTGAGAGAACTTCAGGCGCGGTTGATGGTGTTATCCGTGGTGCCGAAGTGGTGCGCAGTTACCCTGTTGGCGACAGCTATGTGACTGAACTGCGGTTAGACATCCAAAAAATGGAACAACTGCGTAATTATGGCGAAGTTCAGCCAGTGCCTGAGAAGAGGCAACAAACGTTGTTCTAGTTTAAGGGGCGTCTAGTTATAGGTTTCTCCTGTTATATTGGCTGCTATTCGCTTTCCAGATGGCGTAACGGCGACCAGTAACGGTTATGAATAAGAAAGCGGTAAGTATTAAAGTGCTTGCCGCTTTTTTGTTTATCGGCTTGGGGAGTACATTCACAGGTTTAGTGGGAGATTTGACTAGTGTAACGAGAAGGGTAGGCTGAGATACAGATACAGATACAGATACAGATACAGATACAGATACAGATATGAGAGGGCGGTGGTTTACCTAACTAGGCTTTAACGTTGGTTCCTAGCGTAGAAATTGTATGCGTTTGGCCTCCGGCATTGTAGGTCATGCCAATTTTGCCGTGACTTTGCTGCATCATATTGCTGAGTTTTTTGAAGCTAAGGTGTGCTCGATTCAAGGCTTCGCCATTTACCAAGTTCGCTTGATGGCAGTCGTGCACTATGGATTTGATGGTTGTGACTAACTGAGCAAGTTCAGGGTTCTCGGTCAGTTCAGATATATTAGTATGGGCAGCGATTCGTTGATCGGTTGATTTTAGTTGTTCAACAAGAACCACTTTCTCTTTGGCTATTCGCTCAATATCGCTTGATTGTCGGCTTGTAATAGCGATTTTCTCTGAACTCAATAATTCAGATAAGGCTTTGGCATTTTGAAGTTGGAAATTAACTAAATCTGCTAGTGCCGCCATAATGTAACCTACTAATAACCTCGTGTACTTTAAGATAATAACTTTATTTTAAAGCTAATGTTTGCTTAAAGACCTTTTAATTCGTTTTCAAATTTCATCATGTTGTCGGCCAACTTTTCTGGATCAACAGTGTATGAACCATTTGCGATCGCTTCTTTTATTGCCGCGACTTTCACTGAATCGAAACTTGGTTGTGCTGCCATCTCTTGATGGAGTTGACCAATCGCCTTGCCTTGTTGGCTTAGTGAAACCGCATCTTTGCTTGCTGGTGATTTAGATGATGCATCAGATCTTGATGCCTCAGACTTAGAATCAGAGCGCACTGCTGAGCGGTTAGTGCTCGCTAGGGTTTGCCCTGAACGAATATTATCAATACCTGCCATAGTTAAGCCTTTTTCTTCAAAATGGGAA
Organism: Vibrio sp. 10N.286.49.C3; assembly: GCF_041469545.1. Lineage (NCBI taxonomy): Bacteria > Pseudomonadati > Pseudomonadota > Gammaproteobacteria > Vibrionales > Vibrionaceae > Vibrio > Vibrio sp. 10N.286.49.C3. The sequence goes on along the minus strand of NZ_JBFRKT010000030.1, from coordinate 51,994 downwards.
CCTGTACAGTCAATATCGACCATGGGTGAGAATACTTTAGCAATTTTTAGCTCAATAGTCGAAAACGAACCAAACACCTCAACCGTTATAATTGGATGTTAGAGTTGAGAATAAAAGCGCTAACGATACCGACACTTTAAAGTGAAGTGTTAAAAGTAAACCGTGACTTCAGACATGCTGGTAACAATACCTTCGATTATACGCTGTGATTTGTCATTTTTCACCCTAACTTGATCACCCATTGAGCCATCGGTAAGTGCAGTACCTTTGGTGGTAATGGTCATGCCACCTTTTACTGCCTGTATGATAACCTTCTCATTTCGGCATACGACACAAATATCGCCTCTTTCGACAACATCACCGGGTCTTAGGTTCTTTTTTACCTTAGCACCGATGACTTGTTGTGGGGTGGTAAAGCCTTGGCGACGAAATTTGTTGAGAGAAATCATCGCAGTCGTGACGTCGTATTGACCGACAATTTCGCCTCTCGCCAGTGAGCGAGTCGTTGTGACAAGTGGTACTGACATTGAAAGGCGCACTGGCACGTAAACACGCCATTCATCAGGAACACAACGAACTAAAACTGTAATGCTGCTACGAGTGTTGGTTGTTGTCGAGGCACTTGTCTCGAGGGGGATAGGACAATTTGTGGCTTTGATTCTAGAGTCTACATTAGCGGAATTAACAAAAAGTTCACCGCCTCGCGGTTGCTCCACCGAGTCAAGGATGTGTTGCTCAGCCGCTGATTGGATCATGTCAATTTGTTCCGGCGTTGCCGCGTGTGTAAAAAAACTAAACAATATTGTTAGAATGCCGATAAACTTAGCGACAGTTTTAAAAATAGTTCTACACATAGCTATGGAAAAAAGATATATGTTTGCTTTATGATATGTCATTTTATTTCTCTAGTGGTTCGTAGCCTGCAGTAGACTAACACTTTCTATCCAAAAAGTTTGATATGGAGATGAGCTCATGACGGGTATTCTTGATTCAGTGAATCAGCGTACGCAACTCGTCGGTCAAAACCGATTAGAATTACTAACCTTTCGCCTAATGGGGCGTCAGCGTTACGGTATTAATGTATTTAAAGTGAAAGAGGTTTTACAATGCCCTCGTCTGACTTTAATGCCAAATTTACATCATCTCGTAAAAGGTGTGGCTCATATTCGTGGTCAGACAGTTTCTGTCATTGATTTGAGCCTAGCGGTAGGCGGACGTCCTACATCTGATATCGATAAGTGCTTTGTGGTGATTGCTGAATTTAACCGTACTATCCAAGCATTCCTCGTAAGCTCTGTAGATAGAATTGTTAATATGCACTGGGAAGCTATTCTTCCACCACCAGATGGTTCAGGTAAAGATAATTACCTAACAGCGGTAACCAACATCGATAATGAATTGGTTGAAATTCTGGATGTTGAAAAGATCCTTGCTGAGATCTCACCTGTTGATGAAACCATGGATAGCAGAATCGCAGAGGAAATTGCAGAAGTTGAACAAGAGAAAGAATTGGTTCGCCGAATCTTGATTGCTGATGACTCGACAGTTGCTCGTAAGCAGGTTCAACGTGCTATAGAATCTATTGGTTTTGAGGTCATTGCTGTTAAAGATGGTAAAGAAGCCTATGAGACTCTGATGAAAATGGCATCGGAAGGCAGTATTTACGATCAAATTTCATTGGTCATTTCAGATATCGAAATGCCTGAAATGGATGGATACACGCTGACTGCTGAGATTCGTCGTCACGCAGAACTAAAAGATTTATACGTAATTTTGCACTCATCATTGAGTGGTGTATTTAACCAAGCCATGGTTGAGCGTGTAGGGGCTAACTCCTTCATCGCGAAATTCAATCCTGATGAGCTTGGTGGCGCGGTTAAAGCTGCGTTAACTAACTAAAAGAGACATTAATGACTGCTATAACAATAAGTGATCAAGAGTATCGCGATTTCAGCCGTTTCTTAGAATCTCAATGTGGCATTGTATTAGGTGACAGTAAGCAGTATTTAGTGCGCAGTCGTCTAAGCCCATTAGTAACGAAGTTTAATGTAGCTTCATTGTCTGATTTGCTAAGAGATGTAGTGACAGGTCGAAACCGTGAGTTGAGAGTGGCGGCAGTGGATGCTATGACGACTAACGAGACACTTTGGTTCCGAGATACTTATCCGTTTGCTGTACTAGCGGATAAACTTCTACCGGAAATAGCGGCAAATAAACGTCCTATCAAGATTTGGTCTGCGGCAAGCTCTTCAGGCCAAGAACCATACTCAATGGCTATGACGATACTTGAGACCCAAGCACGTAAGCCGGGTATGTTGCCAAATGTATCGATTACCGCTACTGATATTTCAGCAAGTATGTTGGATATGTGCCGCACCGGCGCTTATGACAACCTTGCCTTGGGCCGAGGACTTTCTCCTGAGCGCCGTCGCACTTTCTTTGAAGATGCTGGCGATGGTCGTATGAAAGTGAAAGACAACGTTAAGCGAATGGTAAACTTCCGTCCTCAGAACTTGATGGAGAGTTATGCACTGTTAGGCAAATTCGACATTATATTTTGTCGTAACGTGTTGATTTATTTCTCTCCGGATATGAAGTCAAAAGTTCTTAACCAGATGGCAAATAGCCTGAACCCTGGTGGTTACCTGTTATTGGGTGCGTCTGAATCGTTAACCGGCTTAACGGATCGTTTTGAAATGGTTCGCTGTAATCCAGGCATCATCTACAAATTAAAGTAATTAGTGTCACCACTTTAAGGTGCAATATTACTGTCCAAATTTAAAACCCAGCCAAGTGCTGGGTTTTCTTTTTCTAATTTAATCTATATCTTTAAGTCAGAGTGACATTCCAATTTACTCTATTTGTTGGCTTGTATATTGCAAGTTTACCCACGAGTAACCTGTAAAAGTAATGGTCGGCCACTTTGTTTTTAAAGTTGGTATATATATTGCTTAGGTTATTTCATAACAGTCAGTTCTTGAGTTGAGGTTTACATGGCTATTTCTTTTGACAATGCTTTAGGCATTCACCAGCACACAGTTGGTGTACGTGAGCGTAACGCTGAGGTGCTTTCCACCAATATCGCGCAAGCTAACACGCCTGGGTATAAAGCAAAGGGATTAGACTTTAATAAATCACTGCAGGCGGCAAGTTCTGGGGCAAGCATTGGTCTTAGCCGAACAGACGGTCGGCATATTTCTGCCTCAACAACGGTGAATGGGGAAACGAAGTATCGAATTCCTACGCAACCTGATACTGGAGATGGCAATACGGTTGATTTGGATTTGGAACGAAATCTTTTCATGCAAAACCAAATTAGGCATCAAGCCTCTCTCGACTTCTTAGGAAGTAAGTTCAAGAATTTAACTAAAGCGATAAAAGGGGAATAACTAGATGAGCTTATTTAATGTATTCAATGTGACTGGTTCTGCGATGAGTGCTGAATCTGTTCGTCTAAATACTACCTCAAGTAACCTTGCTAACGCAGACAGTGTAAGTAGCTCTGCTAAAGACACTTACAAGGCTCGCCACGCAGTGTTTGGCGCTGAGTTAAATCAGGCGCGTAATAGTGGTCACACTGTGCCAGTAAAAGTATTAGGTATCGTAGAAAGCGATAAACCGCTGAATGCGGAGTACAACCCAGATCACCCGTTAGCGAACAACGAAGGCTACATCTATAAGCCTAACGTTAACGTTATGGAAGAAATGGCTAACATGATTTCAGCATCACGTGCGTATCAAACAAACGTACAGGTTGCTGACTCGAGTAAACAAATGCTGCTGCGTACGCTGCAGATGGGTCAATAAGGATAAGGAGGTAGCAAATGGCTGGAATCAACAATGTTGGTCAAAGCGGCTTGTCCTATGTTGACCAGCTGAAGAGTCTTCAAGATGGTGCTAAGAAGCCCGATGAAACAACAGGTAAGCAAGATCTTAAACAAGATGACTTCTTATCGTTGTTGACTAAGCAACTTGCACAACAAGACCCTTTTAAGCCGGTTAGCAATGACCAGATGATTGCGCAAATGGCTTCATTTGCGACCGTAGATGGCATTGGCAAAATGAATACACAGTTTGAAAGCTTGAATTCATCAATGACTTCTAACCAAGCACTGCAGGCATCTTCTTTGGTTGGACGCGATGTATTGGTTCCTGGAGCGGCAGGTGTGAAACAAGGTGATGGCGGTATGGCGTCAATGGTTAAGCTTCCTCAGGCAATGGACAATGTAATGGTCCGTGTTGAGAATGAAGTTGGCCAATTGGTTCGCACTTTTGATATCGGCTCAAAACCATCTGGTGACACGCGTGTTGAGTGGGACGGAAAAGACGAAGACGGTAATCCATTGCCGGCCGGTAAATACAACGTGAAAGCGTCGGGTTTATTGGAAGGTGAGAACACAGAGTTCCAAGTGTCGAGTTATGCGAACGTGAACAGTGTGCTTCTTGGTAAAGGCGATGGCAACGTACTACTCAATCTGGCTGGTTTTACATCGCCAGTACGACTTGCTGAAGTACTAGAAGTTGGTAAAGCGTAGCTCTTTTTAGAGTGATTATGCTAGCTAGATTAGGAGAATATTGGAATGTCATATGTATCTTTAAGCGGTCTATCCGCTGCACAGTTAGACCTGAATACAACCAGTAACAACATTGCGAACGCAAACACATTTGGCTTTAAAGAGTCTCGTGCGGAGTTCGGGGATGTTTACTCAAGCTCGTTGTTCACTAACGCAAAAACGACGCCAGGAGGCGGTGCGCAAGCTAGCCAAGTGGCACAACAGTTCCATGAAGGTTCAAGTATCTATACGAATAACCCAATGGACTTGCGTGTAAGTGGTACAGGTTTCTTTGCAGTATCGAAAGACCGTATGGTGCCAGAGATCAATGAACTAACGCGTAATGGTGCATTTCACCTAAATAAAGACAACTACATGGTTACGGCCAATGATGAGTTTCTTTTAGGTTATGATGTCGATCCAAACTCGGGTGAAGTTCTTTCTTATGCACCAAAGCCTCTCGACATTCCAGCTGAGTTTGGTAAGCCTAAACAGACAGAAAACATTGAAGTAGGGGTTAACCTTCCTGCGAACGGTGATCTTAAAGACCCGGCAACATTTGACTTCAAAGATCCAGATACCTACAACCGTGCAACGTCTTCGACGGTCTACGATTCTATGGGACAGTCTTACAAGTTAACGACTTACTACCTAAAAGATCAGACTCAACCGAATACTTGGCAAACGTACTACACCATGTCAGATGAAACGGGTGAGAAGCCGGTAAACATTACTGGTGGCGACGCGACGAATTCAGCAGGTCATGTTGGTCACACCATGAAATTCAACAATGACGGTACCTTAGCAAGCCTTAACAGTGGTCAGCCAATTCTATCTGATCCTATCGGTGCTGGTGAGAACGCAATTGATTTGAACGGTGCAGATCCGACACAGGTACTTAACTTTGGTCTGGATTCTTCAACTCAGTTTGCCGCTCCATTCGAACTGTCTAGGTTTGATGAAGATGGCGCGACAACTGGTTTCTTAACGAAAATCGATTTCGATGAGTACGGCAGTGTCCTAGGCAGTTACTCAAACGGTGAAAATGTGATACTAGGCCGCGTAGGTTTAGTTCGTGTACCTAATGAGCATGGTCTAGATAAGAAAGGCGGCACTCAATGGGATTCTACTAACGCTTCAGGTGATAAAATCTGGGGTGAATCAAATAAAGGTTCATTTGGTAGTATCAACAATGGCTCACTAGAGCAGTCGAATATCGATATGACTCAAGAATTGGTTGATTTGATTTCTGCTCAACGTAACTTCCAAGCGAACTCTCGTTCTCTAGAAGTACACAACCAACTACAACAGAATATTCTTCAGATTCGTTAATCGTTTCGAGCGTTTGAATCATCTGCGAATACCCAATTCAATGTTATTGAATTGGGTATTGTTGATGAATTACGTATGGCTGTTTGCTTCTCTATTTGCCGCCCCTATTGCCGCCCGGTAACGCCTCTGGCAACAATTCTTCCTCAATGATCCTTTATGATCAGTTTTTTTTTGTTGTTTCTCCGTTTAAGTTTTTGATAAATAACAGTTAAAAATATTGGCATAGTGTTTGCTTTATTAGTTCCAGAAGATGATTTTTGGAGCAAAATTATGGATCGCGCACTGTTTCTTGCCATGAGCGGCGCTAAGCAAAATATGCAGGCTTTGCAGCTGCGTTCAAACAACCTTGCCAATGTAAGTACAACGGGTTTCCGTGCTGATTTAGCACAGGCACGTTCAATGCAAGCGTATGGCGAAGGTATGCCTACTCGTGTTTTCAGCATGACAGAGCGCCCGGGTCATAATTTCGCTCAGGGTAGTGTGGTTACTACAGGCCGAGATCTAGACGTCACCATTCAAGGTGATGGTTGGATTTCAGTTATGGACAACACTGGTCGTGAAGGTTTAACCCGTAACGGTAACCTAAGGGTTGACCAAAACGGTTTGCTTACCAACGCAAGTGGTCATTTAGTGCTTGGTGAAAACGACGCACCAATCACGATCCCAATCCCAATCAGTAAAGTAGAAATTGGTACAGATGGTACGATTTCGGTGATTCCTCAAGGCGCTCCAGCTGAAGAATTAGCCGTAGTTGATCGTATCAAACTTGTGCGTCCAGATAATCAAAGCTTATTTAAAGACACGAATGGTTTATTCCGTTCGAAAAACCCAGATCAGGCATACGAAGCAGATGCAGCGGTAACGTTGCTAAAAGGTGCCATCGAAGGCAGTAATGTAAATGCTGTCGGTGAAATGACCAGCCTAATTGACTTACAACGTCAATTCGAAATGCAGGTCAAGATGATGAGCACAGCAGAGGAAATGGACAAATCGTCTGATTCACTGCTTCGTATGAGCTAATAGAATTTAAAGGAATTTGCTATGCATCCAGCATTATGGGTAAGTAAAACCGGTTTAGACGCCCAACAAACCAACATCTCAACAATTTCAAACAACCTTGCCAACGCCTCAACTATTGGCTTTAAAAAGAGCCGTGCGGTGTTTGAAGATTTGTTCTATCAGAATATTAACCAACCAGGTGGCCAATCGTCTCAGAATACTGAGCTGCCAAGTGGTTTGATGTTGGGTGCTGGTTCTAAGGTAGTAGCAACTCAAAAGGTGCACACACACGGTAATGCACAAACAACCTCGAACAGCTTAGATATGATGATCGAAGGTGATGGCTTCTTCCAAGTGGAAATGCCAGATGGTGAAACAGGCTACAGCCGTAATGGTCAGTTCACACTGAACGGTGACGGCGCGATCGTAACATCGGGTCAAGGTTATGCCCTACAACCCGAAATCGTTATTCCTGAAGATGCGATCTCGGTAACGGTTGGTAACGATGGTGAGGTGTCGGTTCGTCTACGTGGTCAGCAAAACAACGTCGTGGTTGGTCAAATCACCATTACTGATTTCGTAAACCCAGGTGGTTTAGAGCCTATTGGCCAAAACCTTTACTTGCCTACAGGTGCAAGTGGTGACCCGCAAGAGGGTGTTCCGGGGTTGAACGGCTTAGGTAATGTTCGTCAGTCTATGCTTGAAGCATCCAATGTAAACGTAACTGAAGAGTTGGTTAACATGATCGAAGCTCAACGTGTATACGAAATGAACTCAAAAGTTATCTCGGCGGTAGATAAGATGATGAGCTTCGTTAACCAACAACTGTAGCTAGTTAATTCGCTGTTTACTTATTTCTTTTGATCGTTCTGTTTACCATTGCCCGCTGAGAGTATGTCGCCATGAAACGTATTGTTTGTTTAGCCCTATTTTTGTCTATGACTGGCTGCGCCCCATTGGCTCCAATTGAAACTCCGGCGCAAGAGAACGCAACCACAGTGGTTGATGCCGTAGAAGGCGACAAGTCGGCCCAGGAAAGCTCTGGTATTATCGACACACTTCGAGATAGAACGGACCCTATTGCTGGTGATCCTGCATGGGCGCCAATTAACCCGAAGAAAAAACAAGAGCATTATGCGGCAGCAACAGGCTCACTGTTCAATGCTAACCACATTGGTAGCATGTATGACGACTCAAAACCTCGCGGTATTGGTGACATTATTACAGTTGCGTTAGATGAGAATACGCGAGCGACTAAAAAAGCTAATGCAGATATGTCTAAATCGAACGATGCATCGATGGAACCGTTAGCTGTAGGTGGTGAAAATCTAGAACTTGGTAAATACAACTTTTCTTACGATCTGAGTAACACCAACACCTTTGCGGGTGACGCGTCAGCCAACCAAAGTAACAGTATCAGCGGATACATTACCGTTGAAGTTATCGAAGTATTAGCCAATGGTAACCTAGTGGTCCGTGGCGAAAAGTGGATGACACTGAATACGGGCGATGAGTACATCCGCCTAAGCGGCACCATCCGTCCTGATGATATAGACTTCGAAAATACCATCGCTTCAAACCGTGTTTCTAACGCACGAATTCAGTATTCAGGTACGGGCGTGCAGAAAGATATGCAAGAGCCTGGATTCTTGGCACGATTCTTTAATGTATCTCTGTAGAGCTTGATAGGGCGTCGGGATTCTGACAGCCCTCATTAATCACAAATATTTCGCTAAGTTATTATAAACTAAAGCAATACAGACAGGTTACTCAATGAAAAAACTCACACTCGTACTATTCGGCATGCTATTTCTTGCCACCAGTGCCCATGCTGCGCGTATTAAAGACGTGGCAAAAGTGGCGGGTGTTCGTAGTAACCAACTTGTCGGTTATGGTTTGGTTACGGGTTTGCCGGGTACTGGTGAAACAACTCCCTTTACCGATCAAACGTTTAACGCAATGCTGCAAAATTTTGGCATTCAATTGCCGCCTGGCACTAAGCCAAAAACCAAAAACGTAGCGGCGGTAATTGTTACCGCTGAACTTCCTGCATTCTCTAAGCAAGGCCAGGAAGTAGACGTAACGGTGTCGTCTATTGGTTCAGCAAAAAGCCTTCGTGGTGGTACTTTGCTGCAGACTTTTCTTAAAGGTCTGGACGGTCAAGTGTACGCTGTGGCACAAGGTAATTTGGTGGTGAGTGGTTTTAGTGCTCAAGGCAACGATGGTTCTAAGCTCGTTGGTAACAACCCTAACGTTGGTATCATCTCTAGCGGTGCGACGGTAGAGCAAGAAATCCCAACCCCATTTGGTCGTGGTGACTACATCACTTTCAACTTAATCCAATCTGATTTTACTACGGCTCAGCGTTTAGCTGATGCGGTTAATAATTTCCTTGGCCCTCAAATGGCGTCTGCGGTCGATGCGACTTCTGTAAAAGTTCGTGCGCCACGTGAAATCAGCCAACGTGTGGCTTTCTTGTCTGCCATCGAAAACATCGAATTTGACCCTGCAGAGGGCTCTGCAAAAATCATTGTTAACTCTCGTACCGGTACTATTGTTGTTGGTAAGCATGTGCGCTTAAAAGCAGCAGCAGTAACACACGGCGGCATGACAGTTGCAATCAAAGAAAATCTAAACGTGAGTCAACCTAACGCATTCTCTGGTGGTCAAACGGTAGTCGTTCCTGATTCGGACATCGAAGTAACCGAAGCCGATGGTAAAATGTTCAAGTTCGAACCCGGTTTAACGCTCGATGATTTGGTACGCGCTGTCAATGAAGTCGGCGCCGCACCTTCTGATTTAATGGCAATCCTTCAAGCACTGAAACAAGCGGGTGCAATTGAAGGTCAGTTGATCATTATTTAAGGGATAAAGCATGATTAAAAATAACAGTGACATCGGCTTTATTCACGATATTGGTAGCCTAGACCGTCTTCGTCAACAAGCGGTAAGCGGTGAAGAAGGCAGTGAAAAAGAAGCGCTAACCGCTGCAGCAAAACAGTTTGAATCTATTTTTACCTCGATGTTGTTTAAGTCGATGCGTGATGCGAACTCGAGCTTTAAGTCAGATATGTTGAACAGCCAGAATGAACAGTTTTATCGTCAGATGCAAGATGACCAAATGGCGAGTGAACTCAGTGCATCAGGTTCACTCGGTCTTGCGGACATGATCGTAGCTCAGTTAAGTGCTGGCCAAGCAAATGATGCAACTGAAGATAAGGTTCGCAATGAAGGCTTTGATACTTCACTGCGAAGACCGCGATACTCGGGGCGTTCAGAAGATAGAGTGTCGGATGTTCAATCTGCGCAAGCTATGTCAGCAACAGACGTGTCATCAGCCAAACAACCCGTTTCCTTCGACTCTCCAGAATCGTTTGTTGCCTCAATGAAGCCTTACGCTGAAAAAGCGGCGAGCGCACTCGGTGTTGATTCATCACTGCTATTGGCACAAGCGGCACTTGAAACAGGTTGGGGTTCTAAGATGATTAAGAACTCTTTGGGCAACAGCAACAACCTATTCAATATCAAAGCCGATAGAAGTTGGAAGGGCGATAAGGTTGCTACTCAAACTCTAGAGTTCCATGGTAAAACAGCCGTTAAAGAGTCTGCTTCTTTCCGTTCTTACTCTAATTTCGAAGATAGCTTTAATGATTACGTGAAGTTCTTGAACGAAAACCCAAGATACGAAACGGCATTGCAGCATCAAGGTAACTCTGAGAATTTCATCAAAGGCATTCACCAGGCGGGTTACGCAACCGACCCAAACTATGCCGACAAAGTTTTACGAGTTAAAGCTAAGATTGATGAGATGAAATAGCGTTATTGAGTGCACTCGAGAGCTTGCCACCGGCAGGCTCTTTTCTTATCCGCCCCTTCAGTCTTACGCGCCATCCATAGTTTTTTCCATACACTTCAACAAATTATTGTCTTTTAACTCTCCGTTATTTCTATTGGCACATATATTGCTAAATATCTTAATAATAAGCTGTAGTAGTTAATCAGTTCATGCTGATTTTGTTAAGTTTTTTGGGGGCATTATGGCGTCGGATCTTCTGAATGTAGGAGCACAAAGTGTTCTTACTGCTCAGAGACAGCTAAACACCACAGGTCATAACATTTCTAACGCCAACACAGAAGGCTATAGCCGCCAGTCTGTGGTTCAAGGTGTGAATGACCCGCGCCAGTACGGTGGTCAAACCTACGGTATGGGTGTGCATGTGGAAAATGTTCGCCGCTCGTGGGACCAGTTTGCCGTCAAGGAACTTAACTTATCAACAACCAATGCCGCTAACAAAGCGGATACCGAAGCTAACCTGGATATGCTGTCAAGCATGTTGTCATCGGTTGTTTCGAAGAAGATCCCAGAGAACCTTAATGAGTGGTTTGATTCTGTTAAGACGCTCGCTGATACTCCGAATGATGTGGGTACACGAAAAGTCGTCATAGAAAAAGCTGGGTTATTAAGTAAAACGTTAAATGAATTTCATGAAACCGTTCGTCAACAGTCTGATTCTGCGAATAAGAAATTAGACATGGGTATCGAGCGAGTTAACCAAATTGCATACGAGATCCGTGATCTTCAGCGACTAATGGTACGAACTCCCGGACCTCATAATGATCTACAAGATCAGCACGAACAGCTAGTTAATGAGCTTTCTGGTTACACTAAAGTGACGGTGACACCACGAGCTAATAATGAAGGGTTTAATGTCCATATCGGTAATGGTCATACCTTAGTTTCTGGTACAGAAGCGAGCCAACTGAAAATGATCGATGGCGTACCAGATGCACATCAGCGTCGTCTTGCTATCGTAGAAGGAAAGTCATTAAAGGCGATTACTAACCGCGATATTGATGGACAAATCGGCGCGATGTTAGACATGCGTGATGAACATATTCCTGCAGTTATGGATGAGCTTGGTCGTTTGGCGACCGCGTTTTCATACGAGGTCAATGCACTGCAATCGCAAGGTTTGGATCTCAATGGCAATGTAGGTAAAAACCTGTTTACCGATGTGAACTCTGAGTTAGTGGCTAAGTCTCGTGTTACTGCTCATGGACAGTCTAAAGCGGATGTCGCGGTTTATATTGATGATACTTCTGCTCTGAAAGGCGGCGAGTATGGTCTGAAATACGATGGCAGCGATTATGTGGTGATTAAGCCAGATGGTGAAACGGTAAAAGTTAGCACTAATTCAACCGGCAATGCCTTTTATTTAGATGGCATGCGAGTGGAAATTCGAAATCCGCCTGAACTGGGTGAGAAGCTTTTACTACGCCCAACTCGCAACTTTGCCGCGCAGATTCAGATGGAAACCAAAGACCCTAAAGATATTGCGGCGCAAAGCTATGAGGCATCAACTACCTTTGCCAAAGGCACTGCAGGTTTCAAAATTTTGGCGGCAGGTCAATTACGAGAATTTGAAGTGATCGTGTCACCAAAGGGCGAACAGTTTGCAGTTACCGATCCTAAGGGCAACATACTTATGCAGCCTCAACCGTATCCACCACAAGGCCCTGTGACAATTAATGGCACAACGTTTGAACTTACACCGGGCGCGGTGGCAAACGATAAATTTACGGCAAACCTTGTCCCATCAGAAGGTGACAATGGCAACTTGCGTAAATTGCAAGATCTCCAAACAGGCAAAGTCTTGGATGATGGTGAGTCTACTATTTTAGATCTTTACCACAACTTGAATACCAATACGGGCTTGAAATCTTCAACGGCAAATCGCTTGAGTGATATTGCTAGGCTAGAAAAAGAGTCAGCTCAAGAACGTATTGCTTCAGTCTCTGGGGTGAACCTAGATGAAGAAGCAGCAAATATGATGAAATTTCAGCAAGCGTACATGGCTTCTTCACGCATCATGCAAGCCGCCAATGATACGTTTAATACTATTTTGGCTTTGAGGTAGGAGATATAAATGTTGACTCGTATTTCTAGCTTTCATAATTATCAGTCAGTACAAAATGACTTTCGCCGCCAAGAAAACAAGGTGCATCATAATCAAGCACAACTGGCTTCCGGTAAGAAATTACAGTCGGCGAGTGATGATCCTTTGGCGACGCATTATTTACAAAACATCGGCCAGCAATCTGAGCAACTTAAACAGTATGTCGATGCGATCACTCTAATTAGAAACCGCCTTGAACATCATGAGGTCATGGTCGCCAACTCGGAAGGGTTCGCGGATGAAGCAAAACGAACCGTGATGGAAATGATTAACGGTGCACTTTCTCCGGAAGACCGCTTAGCGAAGAAACGTGAAATTCAAGAGTTATCGAATAATCTTCTACATTTAGCGAATACTCAAGATGAGTCAGGTAACTACACATTTTCAGGAACCAAGCCCAAGAGCCAGCCATTTTTTCAAGATAATGAAGGGAATGTTTCTTATCAAGGTGATGACTATCAAAGAAAGATGCGAGTAGCAACGAGCTTTGAAATGGCAATGAATGATCCGGGCAGCAAGTTGTTTATGGAAATAGATAACCCGTTCGGTGATTACGAACCTCAGTATGACCTTGAACCAGCCTCTGAGTTATTGCTAGGACGTGCAACTAATACAGCTGACGATAGTGCAACTTATAAAGTCACTTTTGTTGATATGCAGACGGGCAAGTTCGCTTATCAGCTTGAAAAAGACGGTGCAGTGGTTGCTGCAGAAGATTTTGACCCTTCGAAGGGAGTTGTCTATGAAGGTTTGAATATCCAATTCAAAGGACAGATCACGAAGGGTGACTCGATCACTTTAGAGCCGAGAGAGACATTCTCTATCTTTGATACGTTCAAAGAGACCGCCGAACAGGCAGAAAATTCTGTATCAGATGCATCGGCAACGGCAAAGTTGCACCAAATGACTGAAGAATTTCATGCCGCGTTTATTCATTTGACTAAGGCGAGAACGGATGTCGGTGCTCGTTTGAGTACATTGGATATTCAAGAGCAGCAACATGAAGATTTTAAGTTGTCTTTAGCGAAAGCAAAAAGCAATTTTGAAGACTTGGACTATTCGAAAGCCATCATTGAATTCAATGAAAACTCTCGAGCGCTACAAGCTTCACAACAAGCGTTTGGCAAGACGAAAGACCTGACCTTGTTTAATTATATTTAGCTATGAACAGCCGTTAATCTGGGGTTAATTCTCTGCCGTATGTGCTATGCCATATGTGCGAATAATTCTATGGATTGCCACTTTTTTGTTCAGTGTGGCATGTTTGAAAAATAGCGGCAAAAAACGGCAACGAGAGAAATCAATATCTTATTTTCTCGACTTGATATAATTAGCTTCTATGGGGGTTGCTGTTTAAGTGTTTGTTTTTTTATGTTTATTTTAAGTTTATTGGAATTAAAATAAAAGTTGGCACACAACATGCTTTTATAATTTTCATAAATGATTAATACAGATCTTAAACCTTATCTAGGGTTTATCGCGTAATACACGGTCAGTGCTTATCCATATGAGAGTAAAGCTGGCCGCTTCGCAGTGACTTTGCGAACTCATAAGGAGAGCAATATGGCTATTAATGTAAGCACTAACGTATCTGCTATGACAGCACAGCGATACTTGAATAAATCGTCTAATGACTTAGCGACTTCTATGGAGCGTTTGTCATCAGGTCATAAAATCAATAGCGCAAAAGATGATGCGGCAGGCCTGCAAATCTCGAACCGCTTAACCGCGCAATCACGTGGTCTGGATGTAGCAATGCGTAATGCTAATGATGGTATTTCGATTGCTCAGACAGCAGAAGGTGCGATGAATGAATCAACGAACGTATTACAACGCATGCGTGACTTGGCGATTCAATCATCAAACGGCACCAACTCTCCGGCAGAGCGTCAAGCGCTAAACGAAGAGACAATGGCACTTCAAGATGAGCTTAACCGTATCGCAGAGACCACTGCTTTCGGTGGCCGTCGTCTATTGAATGGTTCATTCGGTGAAGCTTCATTCCAGATTGGTTCAAACTCTGGTGAAGCTATGATCATGGCGTTAACCAGTATTCGTGCTGATGACTTCCGCATGGGAGGAACGACGTTCGACTCTGAACACGCTAAAGACAATAGTTGGGAAGTTCCACCAACAGCAAAAGACCTTAAGTTTGAATTTAAAACTAAAGCGGGTGAAGCCATTGTTCTCGATATAAGCGCCAAAGTGGGTGAAGATATCGAAGAACTAGCAACTTACATTAACGGCCAATCTGATCTAGTGAATGCGTCTGTGACGGATGAAGGTCGCATGCAAATATTTGTTGCGGAACCTGATTTAGAAGGCGCGATGTCGATCTCGGGCAGTTTAGCCTCTGAGCTAGGCCTTAAAAGTGAAGGTCGAACTTCATTGGTTCAGGATATCGACTTGAATACCGTTGCTGGTTCACAAAACGCTATCGGTGTAATTGATTCTGCGATGCAGTATGTCGATTCACAGCGTGCTGATTTGGGTGCGAAGCAAAACCGTCTAAGCCACAGTATTAATAACTTGGCAAACGTTCAAGAGAACGTAGACGCTTCAAACAGCCGAATCAAAGATACAGACTTTGCGAAAGAGACAACGCAAATGACCAAAGCTCAAATTCTGCAACAGGCAGGTACATCAATACTTGCTCAAGCAAAACAGTTGCCTAACTCTGCAATATCACTATTGCAATAGTTATTGGTTGAACTTGCTACTCGTGTTCAGACGTGAACTGCGTAGCAAGGGAAACTGGCAAGCATACTTACTATCGGGTGTTTAGCTCTCTCATCTCTCACCTGCTATCCATTTTTACGGTAAGAATGCAACGGCGCGTCGGAAATGTGTTCATTTCTCGATGATCTCCGCACAGGCTCTGACACGCCAACCAGCCCCGTTTCCTTAACAGGAAAAGGGGCTTTTTCCTTTCTATTTCTACACTTTTATTTTCTTTTAGATCGTCTAGTTTACCTTTCAAATCCGCAAACCTCGATCTCACTTATCTGTTTCACGACAAACAACTCAACTCTTTGTATAAGAAGCATACCAATCTGAGCTCTTTGGCGACTATTCATTTCTCTACATAGGGTAACTCAAATAGTGATTAGTGTGTTTTTCGAACACTTTTGAATGCATTATCAATTGAAGGCTGCCACTGTTACAAAAAATGTGAGATTTTAAGTGCCTGATAAATTTGATTTTAATATTTAATTTGTGGTTTTTTGAAAGTTTTTCTAAAGCTTCTGAATTTTGAGCCGTTATTAAAAGTAACTTAGAGATAACTATTTGGTTTTCCGAGACGTCGGAAACCGCTATACCGGAAAATCAATTGGAGAAATCACCATGGCAGTGAATGTAAATACCAACGTTTCAGCAATGACAGCACAACGTTACCTAAACAGTGCAAACAGCGCTCAACAAACATCAATGGAACGCCTATCTTCAGGTTCTAAAATCAACAGCGCAAAAGATGACGCTGCTGGCCTGCAAATCTCGAACCGTTTGAACGTTCAGAGTCGTGGTCTTGATGTTGCTGTACGTAACGCCAACGATGGTATCTCTATCGCTCAAACAGCAGAAGGTGCGATGAATGAAACATCGAACATTCTACAACGTATGCGTGACTTATCTCTGCAATCAACAAACGGCTCAAATACAAAAGCTGACCGTGTAGCAATCCAAGAAGAAGTAACAGCGCTTAATGATGAATTGAACCGTATCGCTGAAACAACCTCTTTTGGTGGCAACAAGCTGCTTAACGGTACTCACGGTACTAAGTCGTTCCAAATTGGTGCAGACAATGGTGAGGCAGTTATGCTTCAACTGAAAGACATGCGCTCTGATAACGACCAGATGGGCGGAAGCAGCTACCAATCTTTAGAAGCTAAAGGTAAAGATTGGAATGTAAAAGCGGGCGCAAATGACCTAAAAATGTCTCTGAAAGATAGTTTTGGTGACCTTCAAGAAATCAACATTTCTGCAAAAGCAGGTGATGATATCGAAGAGCTAGCAACTTACATTAATGGTCAACAAGACCTAGTAAAAGCTTCAGTAGATGAAGACGGAAAAATGCAAGTCTTCGCTGGCAACAACAAAGTTGATGGCGCTATCTCATTCTCTGGTGGTCTATCTGGTGAGCTAGGCATGCAACCAGGTAAGCAAGTAACAGTTGATACTATCGACGTAACGTCTGTTGGTGGTGCTCAAGAATCTGTAGCTGTTATCGATGCGGCACTTAAATATGTAGATAGCCACCGTTCTGAACTGGGTGCTTTCCAAAATCGTTTCGACCATGCAATCAATAACTTAGACAACATTAACGAGAACGTTAATGCATCTAAGAGCCGCATTAAAGATACTGATTTCGCGAAAGAAACGACTCAGATGACTAAATCTCAGATTCTTTCTCAAGCTTCAAGCTCGATTCTAGCTCAAGCAAAACAAGCTCCGAACTCGGCACTTAGCCTACTAGGTTAACAGGTTGAAAGGCCACATTGAACATATGCATTATTGGTTATAAGTGTCAATGTTAGGCTTCCACAAATTAGCTCGTGGTGAGAGATGAGCGCTAAATAAACCCAGCTTCGGCTGGGTTTTTTATTGCCTGCGATTTGGTAACGGTAATTTTCGAGATCAGGGGGGAAAGAAAAAGCGAGATTCCCTATCACGTTCGTTCCCCACTGTAGGGAATGACCGAGTTGGGAAATGATGATTTCATTGCTTATTGCTTATTGTATCGAAGTAGCCTTTCGTCATTCCAGAACCGAGTAGAGCGAGATATCAGGAATCCTTTCTTATATCAATGTTCTGATGGGTGTTGATACACATAGTGTTAATACCAATCGTAGTAAATAACTTATCACCCTAGCTTGCTAAAAACTCGATAACGGCGTGAGAGCTTCTAGTTGTAGAATAACTACTTATCGAAAAACCCTGCCTTGTTCTCAAGCATTTTTCCTGCGCTATTTCTGCTCACTTACTTACTGTGATTGGTACAAATCCGGCTTTAAAAGATGCCGTGAGATTAATCGAGCTACTTCACGTTTTTTTTAATATTTAAAATAATACGAAAAAAAATGCATTTTTTATTAAAGCTTCTAGTTAAGGGGCCGTTAAAGGGATTGAGAGAAATGATATGTACCAATGTAAGGTGAGAGAGACACTGGTATATAAAACAGAAAAACATGTATTTTTGTGAGGTGAGAGTCACATAAGTGCATGAAAAAATGCCTAAAGGAGATCAACTATGGCGATTAATGTAAGCACAAATGTGTCTGCAATGACGGCTCAGCGCTACCTAAATAGCGCGGCTGAAGGTACTCAAAAATCAATGGAGCGCTTGTCTTCTGGCTATAAAATTAATAGCGCGAAAGATGATGCTGCAGGCCTACAAATCTCTAACCGCTTAACGTCGCAAAGCCGTGGCCTAGATATGGCTGTAAAAAACGCGAATGATGGTATCTCTATTGCACAGACTGCTGAAGGTGCAATGAATGAGTCAACCAATATCCTGCAACGAATGCGTGACCTTTCTCTTCAATCTTCAAATGGCTCAAACACGAGATCTGAACGTGTTGCTATCCAAGAAGAAGTATCGGCGTTAAACACTGAGCTTAACCGTATTGCTGAAACGACCTCTTTTGGTGGTAACAAGCTTTTGAACGGTACTTTTGGTAGCCAATCTTTCCAAATCGGTGCAGATTCTGGTGAAGCAGTAATGCTGACGATGAATAATATGCGTACTGACACTCAAGCTATGGGCGGTAAGAGCTATAGTGTTACCGAGGGTAAAGATACGTCTTGGCGTGTAGGAGCAAACTCTGCTCTAACGATGAAATACCAAGATCAGTTTGGTGATCTTCAAGAGTTGTCTATTTCTGCGAAAGAAGGCAACGACATGGAAGAGCTAGCAACGTATATTAATGGCCAAAGTCCAGACGTCCAAGCATCGGTAGGTGAAGGCGGTAAACTGCAACTGTTTGCTTCTAGCCAAAAAATTGAAGGTAATGTTGAATTTGGCGGCAGTCTGGCGGGCGAGCTAGGGATTGGTGCAGGTAAAGACGTTACTGTTAACGATATCGATGTAACATCGGTTGCTGGTGCTAACAACGCGGTATCTATTATTGATGGCGCTCTAAAATCAGTAGACAGTAACCGAGCATCTCTCGGTGCATTCCAAAACCGTTTTGATCACGCAATCAGCAACTTAGATAATATTAACGAAAACGTTAATGCGTCTAAGAGCCGTATCAAAGATACCGATTACGCAAAAGAAACAACGGCAATGACGAAGTCTCAAATCTTACAACAGGCGAGTACTTCTATTTTAGCTCAAGCAAAACAATCACCATCAGCAGCTCTAAGCTTATTGGGCTAAACTTACTTCAGTAAGTAACGGTAAACTCTACTCTGGGTAGAGTTTTACTGTTAGGCTCATAAAGGTGGGAGGGAGAGTGTTATGGAAATATTATCTAACGCGTCGAACATCCAGCCTTATGGCTCACCTAATGGCACTAAATTTGCAAGCGATGAAGGTAGTAGTGCGTCGAGCACTTTACAACTAAAAGAAGCAACATCTCATGGCAAGGTAGAAAAATCGAAAGAAATGGCTACCGAAGCGGCGATTCAATTAGCTCAACATAGACAAGAGTTAAATGATCAGGAGCGTGTCAAGATGGTTGAGAAGGTCAATGAGTTTATATCTTCTCTTAACAAGGGTGTTGCCTTCAAGGTTGATGAAGAGACTGGGAGAGATGTGGTCACTATTTATGAGACCACAACAGGCGATATTATTCGCCAAATTCCCGACGAAGAAATGCTCGAAATTCTGAGGCGCCTAGCAGCCCAAACCTCGAATAGTGGAATATTGGAGGCTAAGGTTTAAGTCGTATTATTGAGGTGGTTTAATGAGTTTTGGCCCAATGGGGATTTCGTCTGGCATGGATATCAATTCCATGGTCAGCAAAATTGTTGATTCTGAGCGTGTGCCTAAACAGCAACAGATCGACAATGAACGAACGCGAATCGACACCAGCATTAGTGCCTATGGAAGACTCAGAGAATCCCTTGATTCGATGAAGGATCTGATGACAAGCTTTCGTCAGGATAAAGCTTTTGCTGTGCGAACAGTAGAAAGTACTGATGAAAATCTTGTTTCTGCGACCGCGACTACCGAAGCGATCGCTGGCAAATATGCCATCGATGTGTTGCAGCTTGCCCAGAGCCATAAAGTGGCTTCTGATGTTCTATCAGATGACATGAAATTTGGCCCTGGCAAGCTGCAGGTTTCGCTTGGTAGCGAGAGCTTCGAAACACAAGTTAGTGCTAACTCAAAACTGCGTGATGTTGTTAGAGGTATTAACAGCGCTGGGGATAATCCGGGTGTTCGAGCTTCTATCATTAATGATAAAGAAGGACCGCGGTTAGTCCTCGCTTCAAATATGTCTGGTGAAGACAATCAAATAAAACTCCACGTTGACTCTGAAGATAACAACCCTCTAAAAAAATTAGAATATAAAACCCTATCGGAAAGACTGAAAGCCTTAGAAGATGCTCGCTCAGTAGCGCAAGGCGTCTTAGCTGATGCCCCTCCTAAATTGGATGCTGACGGTAACCCAATTCCTGACGGCTTTGCTGTTCCGCTGCGAGACGATGACGGAAATTCCATATTTGATGAAAACGGCAATCCTATTTTTGAAAGAAAATCGGAACCTGTCGTTGAACCTGAAGATCCTTTCGCTGAATTTGACCGTGATAATTTAACTTATGGCCAAGAAGCGGCAATGGCAGGTCAAAAGGCGCTAGATGCGTCTGCCTTAGCGGCTTCAGGGATGCCAGAAGATACGATCCCAGGCTGGAACAACACCGCTTCGGGCACATTACTCGATTCTTTTTTTAGGCCTGAACTCGAGCTTGACGAAAAAGCCATCGAGAAAGCCGCTGATATTCCGGGGTGGTCAAATACTGCCGCAGGTACTCTGACGGATTCTTATGTTACCCCCAAAGAAGCGCAGCAGAAGCTCGATGCCGAGAAAGCCAGAATAGAAAGTAAATTGGTTGATGAACGTTCAGAGTTAGCGAAGAGAGTTGAGAAAGGTGAATTAACCCCGGAGCAGGCTCAGCAATTAGAGAGAGCTAGGTTATCTCCGGGGGAACGAACACATTTAGAGAAGGTTGATAAAGCTCAAGCTAATCTGGCTTTGGCTCAACAGTCTTTTGACCAATACAGCGGCATGACTGAAGTGCAAGCTGGACAAGATTCAATGGTCATTCTGGATGGTGTCGCTCAGCTTTCTAGCAATAATAATGTGATTGAAGATGCCGTTGAAGGTATTGATATTACGGTTAAAGGTAAAACGCCAAAAGATAAGCCGCCAGCAGAAATTGGTGTTGAGTACGACCGTAATCGTGTTCGTGAAGATATTGAAGCTTTTGTTAGCTCTTATAATCAGTTTTACCAAGTATCTAAAGGTTTGGCGAGTGTTGACCCTTTGACAGGTCAAAAAGGCCCTCTTTCTGGTGACAGTACAGTGCGTAACGCAGACTCGCGACTAAAAAGTGTGTTCTCTTCAAGCATTGAAGACGCGCCTGACAACCTTAAGTCTTTGACTGAATTTGGTATCACCACCACAAGACAAGGCTCGCTAGAAATCAACTACGACATGCTTGATCGTCAGCTTAACAATCATTTTGATAAGTTGGGTGAGTTCTTTGGCGGCAACAACGGTTTCGCCAAAAAAGTCGAAGATGCGATTCAAGGGATCACGGGTGTTACCGGTTCTATCCGTACGAGAGAGAAGAGCTTGGTCGAACAAAACTATCGGTTGGTTGATGACCAAGTCGCACTCGATCGCCGTATGGATAGCCTGCAGAATCGCACGCACTCTAAGTTCACTGCTATGCAGGATGCGACCAGCAAGATGCAATCTCAGTTAGGCAGTATGATGAGTGCAATGGGCTAATAGATGAGCATGCTGCTTCAAGAGCTTTGTGAGCTCGATCAATTAATTATGTCTAAGCTCGAATTTAGTGAAATTAATGCTGAAGAAATCGTGCATCTTGTCGATAACAGAGAACAGTTATTGCAAAACGTGCTTCAATTAATCGATTCATATCCCGACGTTAAGCAAAGCTCCGAGTGGTTTGAAGCCATTTCGAGAACAAGACAATTGGTCGAACTGATGCAGTCTGAGACTGGTCGAGTAGGTAAAAACTTACATAAATACCGACATGGTGCCAAATCAGTTCAACAATACAAAAAGTTTTTATAGAAGAGGTTTACTATGCGCGGTTCTTTACAGGCATATAAAAAGGTATCAGTGGATAGCCAGCTTACAGCTGCCTCACCGCATAAAATTGTTCAGATGCTAATGGCTGGTGCTATCGAGCGCTTAATTCAAGGTAAAGCGGCAATGCAAGCGGGCAACATCCCGGTGAAAGGTGAGCGATTGAGTAAGGCTCTAGATATCATTATTAGCCTGCGTAGTTGCCTATCAATGTCCGATGGTGGCGACATTGCGAAAAATCTAGATCAACTTTATGAGTTTATGATCACGCAAATTTCTGCTGCAAATCACAAAAATGATCCTCAGCCAATTGATGATGTTATCGATATTATCCGCGAAATTAAGAGCGCTTGGGACCAAATTCCGAATGAATATCACAATTTAACGTCTGCGGATGTAGGTATTTAAAGAAACATCCCAGTTTAAACCAATCGCATATCTCTGAATTGCTTGGTTGCCTTATTTTTATAATCAAATAAAATAGAAGCCATTAGATAGCCTAATGGCTTTTTTCGTTGCTGGTTTCCTAGATTTGTCCACGTAGATCATAATCATTGATATTTTCTCTGTTTTGTCTCTTACGTCGCTTACCAATTTCCGCATCGCACCAAAATAAAGGCAATAATTCCTACTTATGCAAGGTTTGGCAAAACTGCTTGTCGTCGATGATAACGCTCAAAATCGTCACAATTTAAGCACAATATTAGAGTTTGTAGGAGAGAGCTGCGAAGTAATCAGCTCTGAACAAGCATACAAAGTTGACTGGTCCCTACAGTGGGCCGGTTGCATCATTGGTTCAATTAAAGCCAAAGGCTTCGCATTACTGAATGAAAAGCTTGTTCATGTTAATCACATCCCTTTACTGGTGATTGGCAAAAACGATTACCCGGTTGACGAACTTACTAACTTTGTTGGTGAACTCGAACTTCCTCTTAACTACCCGCAATTAAGTGATGCACTAAGACACTGTAAAGACTTCTTAGGCCGTAAAGGCGTTCAAATTGTACCTTCAGCGCGTAAGAATACGCTTTTTCGTAGTCTAGTTGGGCAGAGTGTTGGTATCCAAGAAGTTCGTCACTTGATTGAACAAGTCTCTTCTACTGAAGCAAACGTATTGATTCTTGGTGAGTCAGGCACGGGCAAAGAAGTTGTAGCACGAAATGTTCACTATCATTCTAAACGTCGTTCAGGACCTTTCGTTCCCGTAAACTGTGGCGCTATACCGCCAGACTTGCTCGAAAGTGAACTGTTTGGTCATGAGAAGGGCGCGTTTACTGGTGCAATTACCGCACGTAAAGGCCGTTTTGAGTTGGCTGAAGGTGGTACACTGTTTCTTGATGAAATTGGTGATATGCCAATGGCGATGCAAGTTAAGTTGCTTCGTGTTTTACAAGAACGCAGTTTTGAACGTGTAGGTGGCAATAGTACCATTCAAGCTGATGTTCGAGTGATTGCGGCAACACACCGCAATCTTGAAAATATGATCGAAGATGATTTGTTCCGTGAAGACCTTTACTATCGCTTGAACGTTTTCCCAATTGAAATGCCATCGCTTCAGGAGCGAAAAGAAGATGTTCCCCTATTGCTTCAGGAGTTGATGACCAGAATGGAAGCTGAAGGTGGCATGCCAATCTGTTTTACTCCCCGTGCCATCAACTCTTTGATGGAGCATTGCTGGCCGGGCAACGTACGTGAGTTAGCTAATTTAGTTGAGCGAATGGTTATTTTATATCCAAATAGCTTGGTTGATGTGAATCATCTACCAACTAAATATAGATACAGTGATATCCCAGAGTTTCAGCCAGAGTTTAATAATTTTGCATCAGAGGAAGAGCAAGAGCGAGATGCTCTTTCTGACTTGTTCTCAGAAGACTTCAGTTTTGAGCAGCACGATGAGCTTGCTGACAATGCGAACGCACCTCAAGATTTACCCGCTGAAGGGGTTAACTTGAAAGAACTACTCGCTGATATGGAAGTGAATATGATCAATCAAGCGTTGGAGGCTCAGGGCGGTATTGTTGCTCGCGCTGCTGACATGCTTGGAATGCGCAGAACCACTCTGGTCGAAAAAATGCGTAAATATAACTTGCAGCGTTAGTGCCTATTTTCGATGAAAACGAAAACTAGTACACATTTTAGCATTTTAGCATTTTAGCATTTTAGCATTTTAGCTTTTTGGCAACTTTAGCTAAACGAACAGATAAACCATAGTCGAGTTGTTGCTTGCTTAACTATGTGATAAATATAGCAAATAGCCTGACTTGTGTTGTACATGTCAGGCTGTTTTAGTATTTGAGGCAAATTTTTGACATGCACCTATCTAACGAACCAGAAAATCAATCACATCTAGATTCTGTTGAGCAACAGGTTGAGCGCTATAAGCAAGTGCTCGATGTTATGCCTGCGGGGGTCATCTTGTTAGATACACATGGTGAAGTGAGAGAAGCGAATCCTGAAGCACACCGTATTCTCGGGGTTGAGTTGGTTGGCGAGAAATGGTTTTCGGTAATACAAAATGCCTTTGAACCAAGGGACGATGATGGGCATGAGATCTCATTGAAGAATGGGCGAAAAGTGCGCTTAGCGATTTCAGCTTCGACTACAGGTCAGCTTATTTTGATTACAGACCTGACAGAAACTCGCCTACTTCAGTCTCGTGTGAGCGATCTTCAGCGTTTATCTTCACTCGGAAGAATGGTCGCTTCGCTTGCCCATCAGGTTCGCACGCCGCTTTCTAGTGCAATGCTATATGCATCAAACCTTGCCGCGCCAAATTTGCCGCCGGCAACAAAAACGCGTTTTCAATCTAAGCTGATGGATAGGCTGCATGATTTAGAGAAACAAGTGAATGACATGCTGTTGTTTGCCAAAGGTGGCGACAACAAGGTGGTTAAGCCATTCACCATCGCGGAACTCATCATTGAGTTTCATCCTATGGTGGAGGCTGCGTTAAAAAGCAACCAGATTGATTATTGTCAGGAAGTTGAAGATGAAAAGACTCAAATGTTTGGTAACGCCAATGCTATCGCTTCTGCTTTAAGTAACCTAGTTTTGAACGCGGTTCAAATTGCTGGTAAGAAATCGCAGATTGATGTGTTTTTTAGACCCGTAAACGGTGAACTTAAGATATCAGTACAAGACAGTGGCCCCGGTGTGCCTAAAGAACTTCAAGGTAAAATTATGGAACCTTTCTTTACCACTCGTTCTCAAGGCACAGGTCTAGGTTTAGCGGTTGTACAAATGGTATGCCGAGCACATGAAGGTCGACTGGAATTGATATCAGAAGAGGGTGACGGCGCATGCTTTACCATGTGTCTACCGTTGGAAAGAAGCTCTTCTTCTGAAGACTAATAAGTTTTAACTGAATTTACACTGGAGAATCCTATGGCTCAAAGCAAAGTGTTAATCGTCGAAGATGATGAAGGTCTACGCGAAGCCCTTGTCGATACACTCGCGCTTGCTGGTTATGAATGGCTGGAAGCGGATTGTGCGGAAGATGCTCTGGTAAAATTGAAATCAAACTCTGTTGATATCGTGGTCTCTGATGTACAGATGGCCGGTATGGGCGGTTTAGCATTGCTAAGAAACATCAAGCAGCATTGGCCAAATCTTCCGGTTCTATTGATGACGGCCTATGCCAACATTGAAGATGCGGTCGCGGCAATGAAAGAAGGCGCTATCGATTACATGGCAAAGCCATTTGCTCCAGAAGTGCTGTTAAACATGGTGAGCCGTTACGCTCCCGTAAAGTCGGATGACAATGGCGATGCTATAGTTGCCGATGAGAAAAGTATCAAACTAATGATGCTGGCTGACAAAGTGGCTAAAACCGATGCCAACGTGATGGTGCTAGGGCCAAGTGGCTCTGGTAAAGAGGTCATGTCTCGCTATATTCATAACGCCTCGAGCCGTAAAGACGGTCCGTTTGTTGCGATTAACTGTGCCGCGATTCCAGATAACATGTTGGAAGCAACACTGTTTGGCTACGATAAAGGTGCGTTCACCGGGGCGATTCAAGCTTGTCCGGGTAAATTTGAGCAAGCTCAAGGCGGTACTATTTTGTTGGATGAGATCAGCGAAATGGATCTCAGCCTACAAGCGAAATTGCTGCGAGTGTTGCAAGAGCGCGAAGTTGAACGTCTTGGTAGCCGCAAGAGCATCAAATTGGATGTCCGTGTTCTAGCAACCAGTAACCGCGACCTAAAACAGTATGTTTCTGAAGGGAATTTCCGTGAAGATTTATACTACCGACTGAATGTATTTCCAATTACTTGGCCAGCGCTGTGTGAACGTAAAGGTGATATTGCGCCGCTTGCGAAACATTTGGTGGAACGTCATTGCACCAAACTAGGAATGCCTGTTCCTGTTCTGTCTGAGCAAGCCATTAGTAAACTCGTCAATTATCCGTGGCCGGGAAATGTACGTGAACTGGATAATGTCGTGCAGCGCGCTCTAATTTTGAGTGAGCAAGAAAATATTTCAGGCGAACATATTTTACTTGAAGGTGTTGATTGGCAAGACGCTACTGGACTGCAACAGATCGTTGAAGGGAACAGTGTTGCAGCGCCAGAAATTAAGCCGATTGCTGAAGCTAATCCTATCAATAAAGTCGTGGCAGGTAGCGAAGGGCTTGGAAATGAGCTTAGAGATCAAGAGTATGCGATCATTCTCGAAACATTGATTGCTTGTCATGGTCGACGTAAAGATATGGCTGAAAAGCTAGGCATTAGCCCTCGTACATTGCGTTATAAATTAGCGAAAATGCGTGATGCTGGAATAGACATTCCAAATTGAACATAAATTAGTAGTGTCAGCTTTCTGACTAGTGTATTACGATAGCTAGTCAAATTGATGCATGGCACGTTAATTGCTCTGTCAATAATACAGCTAAATAGATAGTCATAATTTTGACTCCTGAGGTAGTAAATGAGAATAGATGGTTTACAAGGCGAAATGCAGGCAATGATGGTTGAAGCTGCCAGCACGCGTCCTGCTGCAACGGGCCAAGCGGTTGGTGCAGATTTTGGCAACATGCTGACTAATGCCATCAATAATGTGAACTCATTACAAAAGACCTCTGGTAATCTTCAAACTCGTTTTGACAGTGGCGATCAAAGCGTGTCTTTATCTGACGTGATGATTGCTCGTAATAAATCTAGTGTGGCTTTTGAAGCGACGATCCAAATTAGAAATAAATTGGTCGAATCGTACAAAGAGCTGATGAACATGCCGGTATAAGTTGGGTAGTAAATAGTGGCAGATAACAGTCAAACAACAGATTTAACCGTAAGCGATAGCAACGACCACGCACTTATTGCAAGTTCTGATCTAGATGGAGAAGGGCAAAATACCGATTTAGGTGAGCGCAGTTCATCTAAGTTTGATATGGCCGTCGGTGATCTCGATTTGCTTCGTCAAGTCGTCTTAGTTCTTTCTATCTCGATCTGTGTAGCGCTTATTGTAATGCTGTTTTTCTGGGTGAAAGAGCCAGAAATGCGTCCATTAGGGGCTTACGAAACAGAAGAGTTGATCCCGGTTCTTGATTATTTGGATACGCAGAAGATTGAGTACTCTCTTGAAGGGAATACCATCTCGGTACCAGCGAGTGAATATAACTCATTAAAGCTAAATATGGTTCGAGCGGGTTTGAACCAAGAGCGAAACACCGGTGATGATATCCTCATGCAAGACATGGGTTTCGGTGTATCACAACGTTTAGAGAAAGAGCGTCTTAAACTAAGCCGTGAAAGACAGCTTGCTAAAGCTATTGAACAGATGAAGCAGGTACGTAAAGCTCAAGTTTTACTTGCCTTACCTAAGCAAAGTGTCTTTGTTCGTCACAATCAAGAAGCCTCTGCCTCAGTATTCCTGACACTTAAAACGGGGACGAACCTCAAGCAGCAAGAAGTTGATTCTGTTGTGGACATGGTGGCCAGTGCCGTTCCGGGGATGAAAACTTCGCGAATTACGGTGACCGATCAGCATGGCCGACTTTTGAGCTCTGGCTCTCAGGATCCGATGTCAGCGGCACGCCGAAAAGAGCACGAGTTAGAGCGTAATCAAGAGCAAGCGCTACGTGAAAAAATTGACTCTATTTTGATTCCGATTCTTGGGTTTGGTAACTACACGGCTCAGGTTGATATTCAACTCGACTTTAGTGCTGTGGAACAAACACGAAAGCGTTTTGATCCGAATACTCCAGCAACCCGAAGTGAATACACATTAGAAGACTATAATAACGGCAACGTTGTGGCAGGTATTCCAGGGGCTTTGAGTAACCAGCCTCCTGCTGATGCTTCGATTCCTCAGGATGTGGCTCAGATGAAAGATGGTACGATGATGGGGCAAGGTTCGGTTCACAAAGAAGCGACCCGCAACTTTGAGCTGGATACTACCATTAGTCATGAGCGAAAACAGAGCGGCACGGTTAATCGTCAGACCGTATCTGTTGCAATCAAAGATCGCCAATCATTGAACCCTGATACGGGAGAAGTG
Source organism: Vibrio sp. 10N.286.49.C3 (assembly GCF_041469545.1). Lineage (NCBI taxonomy): Bacteria > Pseudomonadati > Pseudomonadota > Gammaproteobacteria > Vibrionales > Vibrionaceae > Vibrio > Vibrio sp. 10N.286.49.C3. Next base: position 23,371 of record NZ_JBFRKT010000030.1, on the reverse strand, counting down.
GTTCATACCCCAATTCCAGCAAGCGAAATTAACGCGATACGTCAGGTATTGATTGGCACTGTGGGTTTTGATGAAAACCGCGGTGATTTACTCAATGTTTTAAGCATGCAATTTGCACCTCAAGTAACGGATATTGTTGCTGACGTACCAATTTGGGAGCACCAACACTTTAATGATTGGGTACGTTGGTTTGCGAGTGCGTTGGTTATTATTGTTGTCGTATTGGTGCTGGTTCGCCCTGCAATGAAAAAACTGCTTAACCCAGCAGCAGACGATGACGATCAAATGTACGGACCCGACGGCATGCCAATTGGTGCTGACGGCGAAACCAGTTTAATTGGTGGTGATATTGAAGGTGGTGAGTTATTTGAATTTGGTTCAAGTATCGACCTACCTAACCTTCACAAAGATGAGGACGTACTGAAAGCAGTACGTGCACTTGTAGCGAATGAACCAGAGCTAGCAGCTCAAGTAGTTAAGAATTGGGTGGCAGATGGCTAACGAAATTGTTCCACAACAAGCAGAAGGTGGTGAGCTTGATGTCGCAAGTGTCGATATCGAGTCTATCTCAGGCGAAGAGCGCGCTGCGATCTTGTTGCTAAGTTTAAGTGAAGAAGATGCTGCGGGTATCATTCGCCATCTAGAACCTAAACAGGTTCAGCGTGTTGGTAGTGCAATGGCACGTTCAACGGATTGGTCTCAAGAAAAAGTAGGTGCTGTACACCGCGCTTTCTTAGATGATATTCAGAAGTACACCAACATCGGTATGGGCAGTGAAGACTTCATGCGTAATGCGTTGGTGGCTGCGCTGGGCGAAGATAAGGCGAATAACCTTGTTGATCAGATCCTTTTAGGTACTGGTTCTAAAGGTTTGGATTCTCTTAAGTGGATGGACCCTCGTCAGGTGGCAAGCATCATCATTAACGAGCACCCACAGATTCAAACGATCGTACTGTCTTATCTGGAATCGGATCAGTCTGCGGAGATCTTATCTCAATTCCCTGAGCGTGTTCGCCTTGATTTGATGATGCGTATTGCTAACCTTGAAGAAGTTCAACCTTCAGCTCTCGCTGAATTGAATGAAATCATGGAGAAACAGTTTGCGGGTCAAGCGGGTGCTCAAGCTGCCAAAATTGGTGGCCTGAAAGCCGCTGCTGAGATCATGAACTACATGGACAATAATGTAGAAGGCATCTTGATGGGGCAAATTCGAGATCAAGACGAAGACATGGCAACACAGATCCAAGATCTTATGTTTGTCTTTGAAAACCTTATTGAAGTTGATGACCAAGGTGTTCAGCGATTGCTGCGTGATGTTCCACAAGACGTTCTACAGAAAGCGCTTAAAGGTGCTGATGAAAGCCTACGTGAGAAGATCTTCAAGAACATGTCTACGCGTGCTGCTGATATGATGAGAGACGATATTGAGGCGATGCCGCCAGTTAAAGTCTCTGATGTAGAAGCGGCTCAGAAAGAGATCTTGGGTATTGCGAGGAAGATGGCAGACAGTGGCGAGATTATGCTGTCTGGTGGCGCCGACGAGTTCCTTTAATACAGAAACCTCAAGAGCCCCACATTGTTGGGGCTTTTCTTTATCCAACCTCAAACCACAGATTAACTACCGTGTAATTGCTTGAATCTACAACGCAGTTGGACGAACTCATAGATAGGTACTGATATGTCAGGTGATAGAAAACGTGGCTTCCTTCGCCCTGAAGAAGATAATACGGTTGCCCAACCTCAGAAATGGGGGCTGCCTGACTATACCTCTGATGTGAACAAACAAGCCAAAGAAACGGCTTTTAACTACGATCCTGGCTGGATGCCAACGGTTGAAGAAGCCATTGAAGACGAAGAGCTGGTTCTAACTGAAGACCAAATCGAACTGATCAAGCAAGGTGCTTATCAGGAAGGGCTTCATCAAGGACAAGAGGCTGGCTTTAAACAGGGCTACGAAAAAGGCAAAGAAGAAGGGTTTGCCGCAGGTCACGAAGAGGGTAACGAAGCCGGCAAACTTGAAGGCGTTACTGCTGGTCAAGAGTACATTCAGCAGCAAGTCGCCATCTTTATGGGGCTAGCCAACCAGTTCGCTCAGCCATTAGAGCTGATGAATGCTCAGGTAGAGAAGCAACTGGTGGACATGGTGCTGACTATGGTCAAAGAAGTGGTTCATGTTGAAGTGCAAACCACCCCACAAATCATACTAGATACCGTGAAAGAATCGGTAGAGTCATTGCCAATTTCAGGTCACGCGATCACATTGAAGCTAAACCCTGAAGACGTTGCAATAATACGCTCAGCGTATGGCGAAACGGAATTGGACTCTCGTAATTGGACGTTGGTATCAGAGCCTGCACTCAATCGCGGCGACGTACAAATTGAAGCGGGTGAATCGAGTGTTAACTACCGTATGGAAGAGCGCGTGAAGAACGTCATTCAAAGCTTCTGTGGTGTAAACCGTCATCAAGGTCATGAGTAATGCTTGAGTTAGCGAACCGTCTTAGCCAATACAAAGTCGAGGGGCTAAAGTCGCGACCAATTGCATCAGGCAAACTAGTTCGTGTTGTTGGTCTAACGCTTGAAGCGACCGGCTGCAAAGCGCCAATTGGCAGCTTATGCTTAGTAGAGACCATGTCTGGTCAGATGGAAGCCGAAGTGGTTGGCTTTTCTGGCGATAACCTGTTTTTGATGCCCAGTGAACAAATTACTGGGATCTTACCTGGCGCTCGCGTGACACCGATGACATCAGAAAGCGGTATCCCTGTTGGAATGGAGTTGCTTGGTCGTGTTATCGATGGCGTAGGTAATCCGCTCGACGGTTTAGGTCCAATCTATACCGAGCAACGCGCTTCCTTTAATGCTGAGCCAATCAATCCTTTAGCTCGTAAACCTATCTCTGAGCCACTTGATGTTGGCTTAAAAGCGATTAATGGCTTACTAACGGTGGGCAAAGGGCAGCGTATCGGCCTGTTTGCGGGTTCCGGTGTAGGTAAGTCGGTCACGCTTGGGATGATGACTCGTGGCACTACCGCGCAAGTGGTTGTGGTGGGGTTGATTGGTGAGCGTGGGCGAGAAGTAAAAGAATTTATTGAAGAGATCCTTGGCGAAGATGGTCGTAAGCGTTCTGTTGTGGTCGCCGCTCCTGCGGATTCGTCTCCATTGATGCGTTTAAAAGGCTGTCAAACCGCACTGGCTGTAGCTGAGTATTTCCGAGACCAAGGTCTAGATGTTTTACTACTGATGGACTCATTGACTCGTTTCGCTCAGGCGCAGCGTGAAATCGCTCTGTCTGTGGGTGAGCCGCCAGCAACCAAAGGCTATCCGCCGTCTGTGTTTGCCAAGCTTCCTGCGCTGGTGGAGCGAGCAGGTAATGGTAACGATGAACAAGGTTCTATCACTGCTTTCTTTACCGTGTTAACAGAAGGTGATGATTTACAAGACCCTATTGCCGATGCATCGCGAGCGATTCTTGATGGTCACATTGTTTTATCTCGTGAGATGGCTGATGCTGGTCACTATCCCGCGATTGATGTTGAGAAATCCGTCAGTCGTGTTATGCCTCAAATCACCACTGAAGAACATGTCTTGATGTCGAAAGCCGTTAGACAAGTGCTGTCTATATGCCGGAAAAATCAAGATTTGGTTTCGATTGGTGCTTACAAGCCGGGAACAGACCCTGCAATCGACAGTGCTTTCACTTTGAAACCGAGGTTGGACGAGTACTTACAACAGAAAATGAAAGAAACGGTTCCCTATGATATGTGCGTCAACATGTTAAAGCATGTGTTAGGCGGTTAGGTCGTGTTGAATAAGGTCAATCATGGATAACGCGTTAGAATTTCTTCTCGATCAAGCGAAAGACCAAGAGAACCAAGCTGTATTGGCGCTGAATCAAGCGAATGTCGAACTGCAGGGTTACTACGAACAGGTCGAACAGATTGAAAAATATCGACTTGATTACTGCCAGCAACTTGTTGACCGAGGTAAAGCCGGATTAACGGCTAGCCAATATGGTCACTTAAACCGTTTCTTAACGCAATTAGATGAAACGCTCTCTAAGCAGAGAGAAGCGGAGCATCACTTTAAAAATCAGGTCGATAACTGCCAAAACTATTGGATGGAGTTACGAAAAAAGCGTAAATCCTACGAGTGGTTGATGGAGAAAAAGCAGAAAGAAAAAGCAAAGCTGCAAGATCAAAAAGAGCAAAAGCAAATGGATGAGTTCTCGACTCTGTTATATAGCCGAAAGAAGATTTGAACCTAATTCACGAATGACGCAAGTGTTGCTCTCCAGATGGCAGACTTAAAACTTATAGGCATGTTTCTTGCTCTGTTTTATATCAAATTGCGAGTTATGCTCACCAAAGGCATAAAAAGCACCCGACTTTCTTTTTGTTGTCTGATTCATGGCAGCAAAGCTAGTAGATAGAGCTTGTATATATGAATGTTAGTCTTTCCTCAAATTCAGCGACCAACAAAACGTCATCGTTGTTGGACTCCGGTTCTGCCTCTTCAAAGGTAGAAGAAACTGGAGACTCTAAAGGTTTCTTTGAGTCTTTCAAAGAAGCACTAGGCTTTGAAGAAAGTGACAGTAAAGTCGCAGCAAAAGACACAGAAAGCACCGCGAAACCTGATGCTAAACAGGCCTCTACCGAAGGTGAAGCGTCAGCCGAAGCGAACAAAGGTGATTCAGCTGAATCAAAGGCTACTGACGAAGTAAGCGAAGCGCAAAGCAAGCAAGCAGCTTCAGAAGTAGAAGGCGAGAAAGCTGCTGAGGAAACATCTGCAGAGGCTGTGTCTGGAACTGAGGCTAAGCTCAAAGCCAATTCGGGCACTGATAGCACTGTCGCTGATAAGGCGGATGGTAAAGATGCGCAGGTTACGACGAATGATTCTAAAGAACAGGTTGCGCAATCCCAAACTCAGGGTACATCAGCTGTAGATGGCTCTACGCAAGCATCGCAAGCTAATGCAGCGATGAATGAAGGCAATAAATTGCTTGGTCAATTGGATGAGGCAAACAAAACTCTAAATCAAGCGCCAAACGGCAAAGGCTTGCCTCAGCAAGGTCAGGTAGATAAAGCCCAAGGTAATATCCCCGGTGCTTCAGTTGCAGTCGCTTCCGTTACGGATGAGGCGACACAACAAACGAATGCAGCAACCCAAGAGAATAGTCTTGAGGTGGATTCTGAAATCGCTGTTCTTACCGGAGGTAAGGGTGTGTCTCAGCTGACTGATGATGAAATCCGACAGTTGATGGATAAAGGCGTCACTCCAGAACAAATTGAAGCCAGTATGAACCGAGAGCTGAGTCAAAAGAATGCGGCTAGCGCCGCGGTGGCCGAACAGAGCCAAGCGATCTCAGCTGCAGATATTGAACTCGCCAAGCAGGTTGATGCCCATACCAAAGCACTAAAACAATTGAATGGACAAATCGAATCAGAACAGTCTGTTGTCGATAGCTTGCTTAAGAAGCAACAGAGTGGTGCTAAGTTGACGGTTGATGAGCAAGCCGCTTTGGCTAAAGCGACCTCTAACTTAGACCTGTTGAATCAACAGCTCACTAACGTTCAACAACAAGCAATGGCTTTGCTAAATCAAGCTCCGGCTGTGAACAGCGCGTCTGGTGAACCCGCTGCTATTGATTGGGATAATACGAATTCAAGCGAAACTAAAGCTTTAGCTGCGGCAGCATCAACAGCAGCTGTAGCGACGGCTGCACAACAAGTGTCAGCGCAGGCCGCTTCTCAATCAACAAACAATGCTCTTACGGATAAGGCAGCAATGCTGCACGCCAACAATGCACATGCAGCCGCTCAACAAGCTAATGTTGCTTCACCTCAGCAGCAAGCAACGTTGGATCCAGCTTTAACCGCGCAAGGGATCGCGATGAATGCAGCGCCAGTCACTACAAAAGCAGGCTCTACTGATGCGCTTCTTAAAGCGGGCGCAGGTGCCGCGGCATTGTCTGGTTTGGGCAAAGCCGGTGCTAAAGAAGATTCTAAAGATTCGACCTTTGCTCAGCAGATAGCCTCGGCGGCTGGCGCACAAGGTACAGCTACGGTGGGTTCAGCACCAACACGAGCTGAAATTCAAGCGGCTCAACAGGCACCTTTGCAACTCACTAAAGAGTTAGCGAACGAGCAGGTGGCGGAAAAAGTCCAAATGATGATGTCTAAGAATCTCAAGAACTTGGATATCCGTCTTGACCCACCAGAGTTGGGGCAGATGAAAATTCGCATGACCATGAATAATGATGTGGCGAACGTGCACTTTACTGTCGGTAGCCAACAAGCGAGAGAGGTTATTGAACAAACCTTACCTCGTTTGAGGGAGATGCTCGCTCAACAAGGGATGCAGCTTGCTGAGTCTTCAGTTCAGCAACAGAATACTGGTCAGGGGCAAGACAGGTACAATAATGGCGAGCAACAATCAGGCTCTAACCGTATAAATGATGGTCAAGGTGATGAAAACCTTGATAGCAACAGCAATCTTGAATTGAATGTCACGTCAAAGCGTGATGGAATTAGTTATTATGCCTAGTATCAGGCTAAAACACTTAGCTAATAGAAAGAACCGTTAGCTTATAGAAGAACAGTTAGTTAATAGAAAGTACAGTTAGTTAATAGAAGAACAGGAAGTTAGAGCTGAATATGGCAGAAGAACAAGAAACACCGAAAGGAAAGAGTAAGCTCCTTATTATCGCTATCGCGGTTGTTGTGCTGTTACTTGGAGGTGGTGGTGCCGCATTTTTCTTAATGGGTTCCGATGATAAGGCTGAGGGTGCTGGGTCGTCAGCTGAGGTTCAACTCATGGGTGCCGATCCAGTGGTCTATGTTAATGTGCCTCAAGCTTTCTTATTTAACGTTACGGGCGATAAGAAAGATCGCTTAGTTCAGATAAAAGTACAGCTGATGGTACGTGGTATGAAGAATGAAGTTCTCGCTCGATACCACTCTCCACTTGTTGAAAGCGCACTACTTGCTACATTCGCTTCGGCGACGGTCGATCAATTACGATCTCCTGCCGGCAGAGTTGAACTGCGGAACAAGGCGACTGAAGATATTAAAGCAAGCTTAACTCAAGCTGTTGGCCAGCCGGTAATTGAAAAAGTGTTATTCACTGACTTTGTAATTCAATAGGTAATATGTGACCGATTTATTAAGCCAAGACGAAATTGATGCGCTATTACATGGCGTTGATGATGTTGAAGACGTTGAAGATGTCTTAGAAACCGAAAGTGACAATACGGTCAATTTTGATTTCTCATCACAAGATCGAATCGTTCGTGGTCGAATGCCGACCCTTGAACTTATTAACGAGCGTTTCGCACGCCATATGCGTATTAGCTTGTTTAATATGTTGCGTAAGACGGCTGAAGTGTCGATCAACGGCGTACAGATGATGAAATTTGGTGAGTACCAGAACACACTCTATGTACCCACAAGTTTAAACATGGTTCGCTTCCGCCCGTTAAAAGGTACTGCGCTAATCACGATGGAAGCTCGGCTAGTTTTCATTCTCGTAGAGAACTTTTTTGGTGGTGATGGTCGTTTTCACGCCAAGATTGAAGGTCGCGAATTTACACCAACAGAAAGACGAATTATTCAGTTACTACTGAAAATTGTTTTTGAAGATTACAAAGAAGCTTGGTCTCCCGTGATGGGCGTTGAGTTTGAATACTTGGACTCTGAAGTAAACCCAAGTATGGCTAACATTGTGAGTCCAACCGAAGTGATTGTTGTGAGTTCATTTCACATTGAAGTCGATGGCGGCGGCGGTGATTTCCATGTGGTTATGCCTTACTCAATGGTTGAGCCGATTCGTGAACTGCTGGATGCTGGTGTCCAATCAGATAAAATGGAAACCGACGTTCGTTGGAGCTCTGCATTGCGTGATGAAATCATGGATGTGCCAGTCAACTTCCGTGTCAATTTGCTCGAGCAAGATATCTCTTTGCGTGATTTGATGGAACTTCGTCCTGGGGATGTTATCCCGATGAATATGCCTGAGCATGCAACCATGTTTGTTGAAGAACTGCCGACCTATCGTGTGAAAATGGGTCGTTCTGGAGAGAAGCTCGCGGTACAGATTTCTGAAAAAATTGAAAGACCTCATGTGGTCAAAACCGATCTCGCCTTTCTTGGCAAAGACTTAATGTCTGAGTTGGAAAATAGCGAAGATGAAGAATAGCAAAGTAGATAAAAGTATAGGAATTGGTAATGGAACCTAGTGAAGATCAAAAGCTAGCAGACGAATGGGCTGCAGCACTTGGTGAAGACCCTTCAGCACCGTCAATCGATGTTGATGATGTTCTCGCGGCACCACTTGATGAGTTAACCGACTCATCGTCTCCAATTTCAGAAGATGAGCGTCGTAAGCTGGATACCATTATGGATATCCCAGTGACTATCTCAATGGAAGTCGGCCGCTCTCAAATCAGTATCCGTAACTTACTTCAATTGAACCAAGGTTCGGTTGTTGAGCTAGATAGAATTGCTGGTGAGTCACTTGACGTGATGGTTAACGGCACTCTGATTGCTCATGGAGAAGTGGTTGTGGTGAATGACAAATTTGGTATTCGTTTGACAGACGTTATTAGTCAAACAGAACGAATTAAGAAGTTGCGTTAATGAGCTTTTTGTCTCAAAGACTGGCGGGCTCTTCTCTCGGAATGACAGGTTTGTTTCGCAGAGTCTTGGGAGTAGGGCTACTTGCTACTCCTTCTATTGCCTTTGCGGCAACGCCTCCTTCTCTCGATTTAGCGACCACCTTTGGGTCGCTAATTTTCGTTATAGCCTTCATTTTATTTATTGCTTGGCTACTGAAGCGAATGCAAGTGCCTGCGATGTCGAATCAACAAGGTTTGGCTATTATTAGGCAAATTCCGGTAGGCACAAAAGAACGTATCGCTATTGTACAAGCGGGTGATGAACAGTTCTTGGTAGGCATTACCACACAATCGATTCAGCTGATCTCTAAGCTCGATAAACCTCTTACTCAGGAGATGCTGGAAAAAAGTACATTTTCAAGTCAGCTTTCCCAGCTAATAAAAAAAGATGCAAACAAGTAACGGATTTTTGAATCCATTTTACTTTTGCCATGCCGGATTTTTCCGTACGGTGAAAGTGTGGTTGGTTCAGCTCATTATATTCTGCTCTCTCGTATTTAGCGTGTCAGTATTTGCACAGGTTGAAGATGGCACTGTCATTCCTGCGAATACCGCTGGATCTGAGTCGGTCACCATCAGTACGATGCAGCAAGATCAAGCCAAATCGAAGACTATGACCACTGGTAGCTTAACCGGTAATGGTGGCGGCATACCTGCATTTACCATGACCACCAATGCCAATGGCGGTGAAGACTACTCGATTAACCTGCAAATTCTTGCGTTAATGACCATGCTTGGCTTCTTGCCGGCGATGGTTATTTTGATGACATCGTTCACCCGCATTGTGGTTGTGATGTCTATTTTGCGTCAGGCAATGGGTCTTCAACAAACACCTTCAAACCAAGTGATTATTGGCATTGCGATATTTCTGACCTTCTTCATCATGTCGCCAGTAATCCGTCAGGTAAATGAACAAGCTGTTCAGCCTTATTTGAATGAACAGATATCAGCGCGACAGGCGTTTGATGTTGCCCAAGGGCCGATTAAGTCTTTTATGCTTAAACAGACTCGAATCAAAGATCTTGAAACTTTTGTTGAGATATCCGGTGCGCAAGTAACTAACCCAGAAGATGTTTCAATGGCGGTTCTGATTCCTGCGTTTATCACGTCTGAATTGAAAACAGCTTTCCAGATAGGCTTTATGTTGTTCTTGCCGTTCCTAATTATCGACTTGGTAGTGGCATCAGTTTTGATGGCCATGGGTATGATGATGTTGTCCCCAATGATTGTATCGTTGCCGTTTAAGTTGATGTTGTTCGTCCTTGTTGATGGTTGGAATTTGATACTCTCCACACTCGCCGGCAGTTTTGCCTTGTAGCTGGGGGAAGCATGAATCCTGAAATATTCGTAGATTTGTTCCAAGATGCCCTTTGGATGGTACTAATTATGGTGTGCGCCATAATTATTCCTAGCCTGCTGATTGGTTTGGTTGTGGCTGTTTTCCAAGCGGCTACTTCGATCAATGAACAAACTTTAAGTTTCCTACCACGTTTGATCGTGACGTTATTAGCGTTGATGATGTTTGCACATTGGATGACCCAAATGATGATGGAGTTCTTTTTCGAACTCATCGAACGCTTGCCACAAGTTCTTTACTAAACCGATATGGAATACCCAACGAGCCTTGTACTAGAGTGGTTAGCCAATTATTTTTGGCCCTACACTCGCATCTCAGCCATGCTGATGGTGATGACAGTAACCGGTGCACGCTTTGTGTCGCCGCGTATTCGTCTGTATTTAGGTTTAGCGATCACCTTTGCGGTGATGCCTGCGATCCCCGCTGTTCCTAAAGAGATTGAACTGCTCTCTTTCCAAGGTTTCTTGACTGTATTTGAACAAATCGTGATTGGCGTTGCCATGGGGTTTGTCACCCAATTTATGATTCAAACTTTCGTAATGCTCGGCCAGATCTTGGGTATGCAATCAAGCTTGGGTTTCGCCTCTATGGTGGATCCGGCTAACGGGCAAAACACGCCAGTACTGGGCCAATTGTTTATGTTGCTAGCGACCATGTTTTTTTTGGAGACTGACGGTCATTTGAAAATGCTGCAGCTGGTGGTGTTCAGCTTTAAGACTTTACCCATTGGCAGTGGAAGTTTGACCTCTGTTGATTATAGAGAGCTTGCTCTGTGGTTGGGTATCATGTTCAAAACAGCATTAGCAATGTCATTGTCTGGTATTATTGCGCTGCTGACGATTAACCTTTCGTTTGGTGTAATGACGCGTGCGGCGCCTCAACTAAATATCTTTTCTTTGGGTTTCTCATTTGCGCTACTCGTGGGCCTATTGCTTTGTTGGTATATCCTTGGCGGCTTGTTTAGTCACTACGAGTTATTCTGGATACAAACCGAACAACAGATATGTCGTCTAATCAGGTTAGAGTGCTAGGAGACTAAAATGGCAGAGTCAGACGGTCAAGAACGCACGGAAGACGCCACGCCCAAACGCTTGCAACAGGCCAAAGAGAAAGGGCAGGTTGCAAGGTCAAAAGAGTTAGCGTCGGCGTCAGTACTTATTGTTGGTGCGATTGCTTTAATGTGGTTTGGTGAATCGATGGCGAAAGCTTTGTTCGAAACAATGCAACGTCTGTTTTCTCTGAGTCGGGAAGAAGTTTTTGATACCACAAAACTCCTCGAAATTGCAGGTGGCGCATTAGTGAACCTGTTGTTCCCGCTGTTCTTAATCCTGATAACCTTATTTGTTGCAGCCGTCATTGGTGCAGCGGGTGTCGGGGGGATTAATTTCTCTATGCAGGCGGCGATGCCTAAGGCGTCTAAGCTAAACCCACTCAGTGGTATTAAGCGTATGTTTGGCCTGCAGAGTTGGGTTGAACTGTTGAAATCTATCTTGAAAGTGGCACTTGTTTCGGGAATGGCCATCTATCTTATTCAAGCTTCTCAACACGATTTAATGCAACTGAGCATGGAGGTATACCCACAGAATATCTTCCACGCTTTAGATATCTTGCTTAATTTTATTCTGCTGATCAGCTGCTCTTTACTTATCGTGGTGGCGATTGATATCCCGTTCCAGATTTGGCAACACGCCGATCAGCTGAAGATGACCAAACAAGAAATTAAAGATGAACACAAAGATACTGAAGGTAAGCCTGAAGTTAAGGGCCGCATTCGTATGTTGCAAAGAGAGGCTGCCCAGCGCCGTATGATGGCTGACGTACCTCAAGCGGATGTGATAGTGACCAACCCGGAGCACTTCTCGGTGGCTCTACGCTATAAGCAGAATCAAGACAAAGCCCCCGTTGTAGTTGCGAAAGGTGTTGATCATATGGCAATGAAGATCCGTGAAATTGCCCGTGAAAATGACATCTATATTGTTCCTGCGCCACCATTGGCTAGGGCGCTTTATCACACTACCGAACTAGAACAACAAATTCCTGACGGTCTGTTTACAGCAGTTGCTCAAGTGCTTGCATATGTGTTTCAACTGAAACAGTACCGAAAACGAGGCGGAGAGAGGCCAAAACTCCAAGATTCTAATATGCCGATCCCACCTGATTTACGACATTAGATCAATTGCTTGAGCTCTGCTTGATGAACCCTGATAATAGCGGGCTAGCTAATCCTCTTTTTAGAGAGGCGATGGCAATAATTTGACGAAAAGTGTTGGTACAGTGTTTGCTATATCAACCCCGAATATTATAAGCCGATCATTAATAACCTTAGCATTGTAAATCTGAGTATTATAAGCCCAGTCATTATAAATCCTAGCGTTATAAATCCCGAGCATATAAAGCTTAGTATTATAAACCTGTGCATTTGAACCTATGCACTATAAATCATAGCAACATAGCTTAGACCTGAGCCTCAAATAGCTTAGTGAGATGGCTACAACATAGCGAAACTGTCTAGACTTATGAAATTCTCCCTGCCTTTTGCGGACAAGCTGCCTAAAATCCCTAATCGTGCGATGCCTGCAATTGGCGCACCCGTTATGGTACTTGCGACGCTCGCTATGGTGGTGTTGCCAATACCAGCCTTCTTGTTGGACATGTTCTTCACTTTCAACATTGCACTGTCCATGGTTGTGTTACTGGTTTCGGTTTATACCCGCAGGCCTTTGGACTTCGCTGCATTCCCGACCGTACTTTTGATTGCGACTCTACTTCGATTAGCTTTGAACGTTGCTTCGACGCGTGTGGTATTGCTTCATGGTCACGAAGGTGGTGACGCGGCCGGTAACGTTATCGAAGCCTTCGGTAACGTGGTTATCGGCGGCAACTACGCGGTAGGTCTAGTGGTGTTCTTGATTTTGATGATCATCAACTTCATGGTTGTAACCAAAGGTGCGGGTCGTATTTCGGAAGTAAGTGCGCGTTTCACCCTAGATGCCCTACCAGGTAAACAGATGGCAATCGATGCCGACTTGAATGCGGGTTTGATCGACCAAGATCAGGCTCGTACTCGACGTTTTGAAGTGACCAAAGAGGCTGACTTTTACGGCTCGATGGACGGTGCATCTAAGTTTGTTAAAGGCGATGCAATAGCCGGTATCTTGATATTGTTCATCAACATCATTGGCGGCTTGAGTATCGGTATGGCTCAGTTTGACCTTGGTTTTGGTGAAGCCATCGAAATCTATACGCTACTGACTATCGGTGATGGTCTGGTTGCACAAATTCCATCGCTGTTACTTTCTATTGCTGCGGCGATGATGGTAACGCGTCAAAATACTGATGAAGACATGGGCGAACAACTTGTCTTCCAAATGTTCGATAATCCTAAAGCCCTAATGATCACCGCTGCTATCCTCGGCATCATGGGTATTGTTCCTGGTATGCCACATTTCTCCTTCTTGAGCCTTGCTGTGGTTGCTGGGGCTGGGGCTTACTTTATCGATAAAAAGAACAAGGCAAAGGTAGAAGAGAAAAATCTACCTGCAACCGCTAATGCCAATGGTGATAAGCCCGCATCGCAAAAAGAACTGTCTTGGGATGATGTTCAACCGGTAGATATTATTGGTCTCGAAGTGGGGTACCGCTTGATTCCTTTGGTCGATAGAGACCAAGGTGGTGAATTGCTTGAGCGCGTGAAAGGTGTACGGAAAAAGCTGTCTCAAGATTTTGGTTTCTTGATTCCAGCAGTACACATTCGCGATAATCTGGAACTGACACCAAACAGCTATCGAATTACCCTGATGGGGGTAGCGGTTGGTGAGGCTGAGATCAAGCCGGACATGGAGCTCGCGATTAACCCTGGCCAAGTCTATGGGATGATAGATGGAGAGCCGACGATTGACCCTGCCTTTGGCCTTGAAGCGGTCTGGATTCGTGAAGAGCAGCGTGAACACGCACAAGCCTTAGGTTATACGGTTGTAGACTCTTCAACCGTACTAGCCACACACCTTAGCCAGCAGTTAACGAATAACGCTTCACAGTTGATTGGCCACGAAGAAGTTCAAAACTTACTTGAGATGCTTAGCCGATCAACACCTAAGCTGGTGGAAGGTTTTGTACCGGATCAATTACAGCTTGGTGTGGTTGTGAAAGTTCTGCAAAACCTACTGAATGAAGCGATTCCAATTCGTGATATTCGAACCATTGTCCAAACTTTGTCGGAGTACTCTTCTAAGAGTCAAGAACCTGACATATTAACTGCAGCTGTTCGTATCTCACTAAAACGACTAATTGTTCAAGAAATCAATGGTATAGAGCCAGAATTACCAGTTATAACCTTAATTCCCGAGTTGGAACAAATCTTGCATCAAACCATGCAGGCATCCGGCGGAGAATCTGCTGGTATTGAACCTGGTTTAGCCGAACGTTTACAGACCTCACTCAGTAACGCGACACAAGAGCAAGAACTGAAAGGTGAGCCAGCGGTATTATTGACCTCTGGTGTTTTACGTTCGACTCTGGCTAAGTTCGTGAAAAACACGATCCCAAGCTTGAGAGTATTATCTTACCAAGAGATACCAGACGAAAAGCAGATACGCATAGTACAAGCTGTTGGTAATTAAGCCGCCTAATTAGAACGGACGATCGAATTGAAAATTAAACGATTTTTTGCAAAAGATATGCGAACAGCTCTGCTCCAAGTTAAAGAAGAACTTGGCTCAGAAGCGGTGATCATGTCTAACAAAAAGGTCGCAGGTGGTGTGGAAATTGTTGCCGCTATTGATGGCGATTCCAGCCCGTCGACAGCAAGTCCCAGACTCAATAAACCTCAGCAGCCTACGCAAAGCCAGTACACTCAAATGTCTGAGCCCAAATTGCCAACTGGGCGTCGTCAATTAGATGATGACAAGGTTAGCATCCAGCCAAATGCAGAAGGTGGACGCTCAATGACCAAGCGCTTTGCGAATATGCTAAAGCAATACAGTCATGGCGCCGACGATGAGCAACAACATCGCGCTGAAAACGAAGACTCGTTATCAGCATTGCTCAATCGCCAGTCAAGTAACGGTCATCAACCTCAGAGTAGCCAGCATTCTAGCGGCAGCCTTGACTCGGCCTTTGCTCGTGAAACGGGTTTATCTAAATTGATTGCCGAAGATCGCAGAGTAGAGCGTCCAGCACCTCGTTTGGATCCTACCCGTTATGATCGTGGTCGTGAAAACCCTCAGTCGAAAGGTTCAGATGCAGAAATGGAGACGATGCGTGAAGAGATGACTTCAATTCGTCGTTTGTTAGAGCATCAAGTATCTGGGCTCATGTGGCAAGAAGTCGAACGTCGCGAACCTTTGCGAGCGATGCTTATCAAGCGCCTAGAACGTATGGGTGTTTCGGCAGAACTCGCCGATCAAATGGCCTGTTACATTCCAGAAGACACAAAACCAGCACGAGCATGGAAAGCCTTGCTTGCTCTGGTCGCTGATCAAATCTCAGTAACACAAAAAGATATTTTAAAACGCGGCGGTATTGTGGCCTTACTTGGCCCGACTGGCGTAGGTAAAACAACAACCGTTGCTAAGCTCGCAGCCCGCGCAGCAATGGAGTACGGTGCAGACAACGTAGCGCTTGTGACAACGGATACATATCGCATAGGTGCACATGAGCAGTTATCGATTTATGGTCGAATTATGGGTTGTCCTGTAAGAGTTGCTAAAGATTCTAGTGAATTGGCCGATGTAATATATCAGTTACGTAATCGTCGCCTGATTCTAGTCGATACTGCAGGTATGGGGCAGCGAGATGTTCGCCTATCTGAGCAGTTAGACACATTGATGCAAGAGAGTGGTTCCGTTATCAATAGTTACCTTGTGTTACCCGCAACCGCGCAACGCAAAGTACTACAAGAAACCATTGAACACTTTAGAAGAATCCCGCTGTCGGGATGTATCCTGACGAAGCTGGACGAATCGCTTAGTTTGGGTGAGTTCATCAGTGTGGTAATACAAAATGCATTGCCAGTTGCTTATATAGCAAATGGTCAACGAGTTCCTGAAGATATCGTTATTGCTCAGCCAAAGTACATGATTGCTAAGGCCAATGAGTTATTAGAAAAATCGACAGAGAATGAACCTCATTACTGGAATAGCGATTCTGAAGGGCTCTAGGCGGCGGATAAATATGAATGAGAATATGATACACGATCAAGCTAGCGGCCTCCGTCGCTTAACCCAGCCTTCACTCACAAAAGTTATCGCTGTAACGGGTGGCAAGGGAGGCGTGGGTAAATCGAATGTAACGTTAGGTATGGCTATTTGTATGGCTCGCCAAGGCAAGAAAGTCATGGTGCTGGATGCCGATTTAGGATTAGCTAACGTAGACATCATGCTCGGCATTCGTTCTAAACGAAATCTTGGGCATGTGTTGGCTGGCGAGTGTGAACTTAAGGATGCGATTGTCGAAGGGCCGCACGGAATTAAAATTATTCCAGCGACATCAGGCACACAAAGCATGACTGAACTTTCACACGCTCAACACGCTGGATTGATTCGTGCTTTTGGTTCGCTTGAAGACGAGATGGATATCTTATTGGTTGATACCGCAGCGGGTATATCCGATATGGTCATCAGCTTCTCAAGAGCTGCGCAGGACGTGGTTGTGGTGGTTTGTGATGAGCCAACGTCGATTACTGATGCATATGCATTGATCAAGCTTTTGAGCCGAGAGCACCAAGTTCAGCGATTCAAAATTGTTGCAAATATGGTCAGAAGCTACCGCGAAGGCCGAGAATTATTTGCAAAGTTGACTTTGGTCACAGAGCGCTTCTTGAATGTGAGCCTCGAACTCGTAGCATGTATTCCTTTAGATGATAAAGTACGTCAATCAGTTAAGAGACAGAAAATCGTAGTCGATGCGTTTCCTCGCTCTCCAGCTGCATTGGCAATCAGCTCTTTGGCTAATAAGGCATTGACCTGGCCAATACCAAAAACACCAAGCGGACACTTGGAGTTTTTTGTTGAAAGGCTGCTGAACCGTACTGAATTTATAGAGGAACCATTTGGTGAATAAAGCGCTTACTTACGATCAACATGCTAATCACAATAGCCAGCAGGCTTTTTTTGAGAAGTACTCTGTGTTGGTTAAGCGTATCGCTCATCATTTGTTGGGGCGATTACCGCCTAATGTATTAGTTGATGACTTGATTCAAGCCGGCATGATTGGCCTGATTGAAGCACAACAGAACTATGATGGTACCAAAGGCGCAAGCTTTGAGACGTACGCAGGTATTCGAATTCGTGGAGCAATGTTGGATGACATTCGCCGCGGGGATTGGGTCCCGAGATCGGTTCATAAAAACAATCGAGAAATCAGTAGTGCAATCGCGGAATTAGAGGGCACTCTCAATCGCGATCCCAGTGATGCTGAGGTGGCAAAGCACATGGGGCTGAGTTTAGACCAGTATCACAGTGCTTTAACTGATATTAATTGCTCAAAATTGGTAGGGATAGAAGACTTAGGTGTCTCTGATGATGTAATATCTCCGAATGAAGATTCTCAAGATAATACGCCTTTTCAAGGGGTTGCAGATGAATCATTCCGCCAAGCTTTGATCGACTCGATAAAACAACTTCCGGAAAGAGAAGGCCTCGTGCTTTCGCTTTATTACGACGAAGAACTCAATTTAAAAGAGATTGGGGAAGTATTAGGTGTCAGCGAATCTCGTGTCAGCCAAATACTAAGCCAATCTATGCAGCGTTTACGCACTAAGTTAAGTGCTTGGACACAGAACGACTAACAACACTGATTTTATTCAGTGGAGGCTAATTTGAACAAAAACATGAAAATTCTCATTGTTGATGATTTTTCAACGATGCGCCGAATTGTTAAAAACCTACTTCGTGATTTAGGTTTCAACAACACTCAAGAAGCAGACGATGGCTTGACCGCGTTACCTATGCTGAAAAAAGGCGAATTTGATTTCGTGGTAACTGACTGGAACATGCCGGGTATGCAAGGTATTGATCTTCTAAAACACGTCCGTGCAGACGCTGAACTTAAGCACCTTCCAGTGCTTATGATCACAGCAGAAGCTAAGCGTGAGCAGATCATCGAAGCAGCGCAAGCGGGTGTTAATGGTTACATTGTGAAGCCGTTCACTGCCGCAACTCTAAAAGAGAAACTCGACAAGATTTTTGAGCGTTTATAAGCACTCATAATAACCTGTTTCAGGCGCTTCATAGAGAGACATTAACTTTTTTGTTTCCCGTTTACCTCTAAAGCTGAAGCGTCACAAACTATGCGGAGTAAGGCCGGACTCAGGATGATTTCATTAGAACAAGCAAAAAAATTAGTAGAGCTGCTTGAAAACGACGAGCAGCAAGGTGCTGATTCTCTTGTTAGAAGCATTTATGAAGATAATTTTAATCTTCAAGATAACCCAATGCTTCAAGAAATAGGCAGTCTGACTCGTGACCTCCATGATTCTTTGACACAATTCAACTTTGACGAGCGTATTAACGTTATCGCAAATGATGAAATCCCTGACGCCAGGGATCGCCTTCAATATGTCATTGATAAAACGGAAGTTGCGGCGAACAAAACGATGGACGCTGTCGATCGCTGTATGCCAATTGCAACTAATTTACACGAGTGTTTACTTCAAGTAAGGCCTCAATGGAATGAACTGATGCATGGCCGCATTGAGCTAGTAACATTCAAAGCTTTATGCCACCGCATTGATGGATTACTTGTCCAAGTAGAAGGTGATAGTACTGAACTACGTGGACAACTGACTGAAATCTTGATGGCTCAGGATTTCCAAGATTTAACTGGGCAGATTATTAGCAAAGTTATTACCTTGGTGAATGAGGTTGAAGGACGTCTGGTAGAGATTCTCACCGTATTCGGTGCGAATCAAATAGAACCAACACCAGAGACAGATAAGAAGTCATCTATTGCTCCAGAGGGTCCGATCATGAACCCAGAAGCTCGTGAGGATGCTGTTGCATCTCAAGATGAAGTCGACGATTTGTTATCCAGTCTTGGATTTTAAAGGTAACGTATGAGCTACGATTTAGACGAAGATATTCTTCAGGACTTTTTAGTCGAAGCAGGAGAGATCCTCGAACTTCTATCAGAACAACTGGTAGAGCTAGAGAATAACCCTGACGACAAAGAACTACTAAACGCTATTTTCCGTGGTTTCCATACAGTAAAAGGTGGTGCTGGTTTCCTAGCATTGACCGAGCTGGTGGATACTTGTCATGGTGCTGAGAATGTGTTCGACATTCTAAGAAATGGCCAACGCAGTGTAACATCAGGACTGATGGATACGATGCTGCAGGCTTTAGATACAGTCAATGTACAGTTTAAAGCCGTGCAAGATGAGGAAGCTTTAGTACCAGCAGACCAATCTTTACTGGATGAACTTCATCGCCTCTGTAAGCCAGAGTCTGAAGATGAAGTTGTGGCAGTAGAAGCTCCAGCACCGGTTATCTCTGAGCCTATCGTTGCAGCTCCTGAGCCTGTTATTGCTCCGGAACCTACTGTTGAAAGTTCAAACATCAGTGCATCTTCCGTGGATGATATTTCTGAAGATGAATTTGAGCGTTTACTTGATGAACTTCACGGTAAGGGTGGTTCACCAACGACATCATCTGTAGACACACCAGCGCCAGCACCTGTGGCACCTCAGCCAGTTGCTGCGAGTGGTGACATTACTGACGACGAATTTGAAAAGTTGTTAGATGAGTTGCATGGTGCAGGTCAAAGCCCGACAGCTGCAAGCTCAACGCCACCACCTTCGTCAGTCGCTCCTGTAGCCAAAGCACCAGTAAAGTCTGAAGGCGATGACCTAATGACTGATGCTGAGTTTGAGAGTTTACTTGACCAGTTACACGGTTCAGGTAACGGCCCTTCAATTGAAGAGTTGGATGCTGCGACTAAGCCTGTACAAGCGAAGCCTGAGCCTGTTGCGCCGAAAGTCGCTCCTAAACCACAGCCTGCTCCTGTTGCTGTAAAAGCAGAGCCTAAGCCTAGCGTACCAGCAAAAGCTGAAGTTAAAGCGCCTGCGAAGAAGCAGCAAGCTGAAGCCACAGTTCGTGTTGATACATCAACACTGGATACCATCATGAACATGGTGGGTGAGCTAGTATTGGTTCGTAACCGCCTCGTTAGCTTAGGTTTAAACAGCAACGACGAAGAAATGTCGAAAGCTGTCTCTAACTTAGATGTTGTTACTGCTGACCTACAAGGTGCAGTAATGAAGACGCGTATGCAGCCGATCAAGAAAGTATTTGGTCGCTTCCCTCGCGTTGTCCGTGACCTTGCTCGTACCTTGAAGAAGGACATCGTTCTTGAAATGCGTGGCGAAGAAACGGATCTTGATAAAAACTTAGTAGAAGCACTTGCTGATCCCCTGATTCACTTGGTGAGAAACTCTGTCGATCATGGTATCGAAATGCCGGACGACCGTGTTGCTGCGGGTAAATCTAAAACCGGTAAAGTGATTCTGTCTGCCTCTCAAGAAGGCGACCACATTGAACTGGCTATCGTTGATGATGGCGGCGGTATGGACCCTGATAAGCTTCGTGCTATCGCGGTTAAGCGCGGTCTGATGGATGATGATGCAGCGTCTCGCCTAACAAATAAAGAGTGTTTCAATCTAATATTTGCTCCTGGCTTTTCAAGTAAAGAAAAGATCTCAGATATCTCTGGCCGTGGTGTAGGTATGGACGTTGTGAAAACAGCGATCAACACACTGAATGGTTCTATTGATATCGATTCAGAGATGGGCCAAGGCACCAAGATAACCATTAAGGTTCCGTTGACACTTGCGATTCTACCAACCTTAATGGTCGGTGTTGCGGGTCACCCGTTCGCATTGCCACTGGCTTCTGTAAATGAAATCTTCCACCTAGACCTAAGCCGCACAAACGTGGTTGATGGCCAGCTAACGATCATCGTTCGCGATAAGTCTATTCCACTGTTCTACTTACAAAATTGGCTTACACCTAAAGAAGGTCTTGTTGAAGGACGTCAAGGTCATGGTCATGTTGTTATTGTGCAACTTGGTAGTCAACGTGTTGGTTTTGTTGTCGATGCGCTTATCGGCCAAGAAGAAGTGGTTATTAAGCCACTTGATAAGCTTCTTCAAGGCACGCCAGGAATGGCAGGTGCGACAATTACAAGTGACGGTCACATAGCATTGATTTTAGATGTGCCGGACTTGTTGAAGCAGTACGCAGCTGCATCAAGAATTTAACTTAAGGATAAATATGGCGATTAAAGTATTAGTCGTTGATGATTCGAGCTTCTTCCGTCGTAGAGTAAGCGAGATCATCAACTCGGAGGCTCGCCTAGAAGTCATCGATGTAGCAGTAAACGGTAAAGAAGCGGTTGAGAAAGCGAAAAAGCTAAGACCTGACGTAATTACCATGGACATCGAGATGCCTGTCATGGACGGTATTACTGCCGTTCGTGAAATTATGGCTGCGTCTCCGACGCCTATTTTGATGTTTTCATCGCTAACGCATGATGGTGCAAGAGCAACGTTAGATGCGTTAGATGCTGGTGCTCTAGATTTCTTACCTAAGAAATTTGAAGACATCGCTCGTAACCGTGACGATGCTGTCGCATTGCTTCAACAGCGCGTGATTCAGATTGCTGCAAAACGCGCGTTTATGCGACGCACTCCTGTTGCGCCAAGAGCTACCGCAACAGCTACGGCGTCAACATCAGCGCCATTGCGC
Organism: Vibrio sp. 10N.286.49.C3; assembly: GCF_041469545.1. NCBI lineage: Bacteria > Pseudomonadati > Pseudomonadota > Gammaproteobacteria > Vibrionales > Vibrionaceae > Vibrio > Vibrio sp. 10N.286.49.C3. The sequence continues at coordinate 1,602 of NZ_JBFRKT010000030.1, read as the reverse complement.
CAATCTATTTCAGCAACAGCCCCTGCTGCTAAACCAGCGGTTGCTTCAACCGCGAAATTCAGAGCTTCGGGTAAAAAGTATCAATTAACTGCAATTGGTACTTCTACTGGTGGGCCAGTTGCACTACAGAAAATTTTGACACGCATCCCTGCCAGCTACCCGCATCCGATTGTGTTAGTGCAGCATATGCCAGCAACGTTCACCGCTGCTTTTGCTAGCCGCTTGAATACCTTGTGTAAGATTGAAGTTCGTGAAGCTCAAGACGGAGACCTGTTGAAACCTGGGGTGGCTTATCTTGCTCCAGGCGGAAAGCAAATGATGATTGATGGTCGCCCGGGTTCGGCGCGTCTGAAGATTATCGATGGTGGTGACCGAATGAACTACAAGCCTTGTGTGGATGTCACTTTTGGTTCTGCAGCTAAGATCTACGGCGATAAAGTGTTGTCTATGATACTGACCGGTATGGGTGCTGATGGTCGAGAAGGTTCTCGCATGTTAAAAACAGCGGGTTCGACCATTTGGGCGCAAGACGAAGATAGTTGTGTTGTATATGGTATGCCTCAAGCTGTAGCAAAAGCTGGCATTTCTACTGAAGACCTACCTCTAGACCGCGTTGCGGAACGGATTTTGGTCGAAGTTGGGTTAGCTTAGGTAAATCGACATGATTGTTTGGAGTGTTGCAAACCAAAAAGGTGGCGTTGGGAAAACGACGACGACAGTGACCCTAGCTGGCTTACTCGCCTTAAAGGGTCATCGTGTGTTGTTGGTTGATACTGACCCACATGCATCACTAACCACCTATCTGGGTTACGACTCAGATACGGTGGAATCGAGCCTGTTTGATCTGTTCCAGCTGCGTGAGTTTTCTACGCAAGCTGTGAGAGCGTTGACTATACAGACCGAAATTGAAGGTATCGATATTATTCCCGCACACATGTCATTGGCGACATTAGACCGTGTAATGGGAAATCGAAGTGGTATGGGCTTGATCTTAAAGCGTGCTTTAGCCGCTTTGAAAGATGACTATGACTACGTGCTTATCGATTGTCCGCCTATTCTTGGTGTGATGATGGTGAATGCGTTGGCTGCCAGTGATCGTATCTTGATTCCGGTACAGACTGAATTTTTGGCGATGAAGGGTTTAGAGCGTATGATTCGCACTCTAACCATTATGCAGAAGTCTCGCAAAACACCGTTTAAGGTGACGATTGTCCCGACGATGTACGACAAGCGAACGAAAGCATCATTGCAAACATTGACTCAGCTTAAAGATGACTATCCAAACCAAGTTTGGACCTCTGCTGTGCCGATTGATACCAAGTTTCGCGATGCCAGTCTAAAACGTTTGCCAGCATCTCATTTCGCATCGGGTAGCCGTGGTGTATTTGCTTATAAACAGCTGCTTATTTATCTCGAGAGGTTAGCGATAAATGAGCGCGAATAACGAATCGACATTGACGCAACCAAGTTTATCGAGTGAACAAGCAATCGATGATTACTTTACCGCGCTGTTAGGCGATGAAAACTTTGAATCTGATGCTTTTCTTGTTGACGAGTCTAGCGACGAATCACAAACTAAAGAGCCAGAGCCAGAGCCAGAGC
>NZ_JBFRKT010000029.1:0-136221 GCF_041469545.1 Vibrio sp. 10N.286.49.C3 | reverse complement strand
TAACGCCCTGTTAAGGGGTGAGCAACGCAATACAAGAGCCGCCGCATACCGCCTTAAACACTAAAACCAACGCATAGTGAAAATGCCACGCGTTGCGAATCCCTCTTGAACAGTTTGTTAGGCTATTGACTCTCTGAGGTTCTCACGTAAGTCCCATTGAAGGTGACATTTAACCCGCCACAACCGTTGTCTTTGCTAACTACGAGGGTATCTTGATCTAATAAAACTTGGAGAGTACAGCCGTCAACGTCATAGTCTATTTGATTACCTTTTAACGTTACAACTCCGTCGATTTCTCCAAAATTTACAAGGCCAGAAGAAGAGTCACCTACCCAAACTGATGTACCTGATAGTTCATATGTGTTCGAACCCACCTTAGTTAAATCAATAAAGGCAGTGTCAGTATCCAATTGATCATTGTTATACCGCTCATAATGCCCCTGAAAACCAGGAACGACTGCTGCATATGCAAGCGATGAAATAAGCAACATACTTAGAGCTACGCAAACTGTTTTCAAGCTCAAATTCTCCTCAATAGCCTAACAGTTCTTAGACAGAAAAATTCTGCATTTAAATATAGAATTTTTCTATCTAGTTTCTTATGCCATCAATTGTACTAAATTTAGTTCATCCATAACAGTGACTTATGATGTGTGCATTGAAATTCAACAGGCAAATATAGAAACTTTCTATCTAGTATGATTCACATTAAAATCATCAGGTTATGTACATAGAAACAGTATCTAGCATCATGCAAACCTGGCGCTCCTCCAGAGCAAATTAGCCCCTGTAAATCCAATGCTTGACCCTATACGGTAAGGTGTTTATATTGTCGCCCGCCCAACGGGGCACATCCTAAAATGCACACCGGCCATCCTGCCATCATTCGTGTATTTATATTGGTGTTGTGAACTTCCATGCTAACGAAACTTCGTCCTTTTACTCGTGAATCGGGTGCGCTTATGCATCTTTCGATTCCTATCATTTTGACTCAAATAGCGACCCAAGCGATGGGATTTGTCGATACGACAATGGCTGGCCAAGTAAGCCCTGCCGATCTCGCCGCTATTGCACTTGGTACTAGCCTTTGGATTCCTGTGTTGCTGCTACTTCGTGGCGTGATTATGGCGTTAACGCCTGTTGTCGCTTACCACCGCGGTGCACGTGACTTTCAAAGTATCTCTGTTGAGTTCTTCCAAATGGTTTGGTTAGCATTAATTGCTAGCGTCTTGCTCATCGCTTACTTAGTGAGTGCGAAACCGATCTTAGAGTGGATTGGGGTTGCCTCTGAGATCATTCCAATTGGTAGCGACTATGCGTTTGCCCTAGCCTTCGGTGTGCCGGGTATTGCCCTCTTCTACACCTTGAATGGCTTTTGTGAGGGTATGAACAACACCAAAGTACCGATGATCATTTCGGTGGTTGGTTTGTTGGTGAATATTCCGGTCAACTACGTGCTTATCTACGGCAAGTTTGGCTTCCCTGAAATGGGGGCTGTGGGCTGTGGCTGGGCGACTAGCTTAGTGTATTGGCTAATGTCGGGAATGCTGTATTCCTACATTAAAGGTCATCACCACTACAAAACTATCATCAACTTTTCAGATGCAAAGCCAAAAGCAAAAGAGATGCTTCACCTTCTAAGATTAGGTTTACCTATCGGGATGAACATCGCGGTGTGCGGCAGTATCTTTGCGGTTATCGCGTTGATGATTGGTCGTATTGGTGCAGAGAACGTAGCAGCCGCGCAAATTGCACTTAACATTTCGAGCCTGACTTACGTGATTCCGATGAGTATCTCGTTTGGTATTACGATTCGTGTTGGTCACGCTTTGGGTGAGAAAGACGAACTAGCCGCAATTGAGCGCAGTAAAGTCGGTATCTTAGTTGCAGCGTTAATTTCCTTGTTTTCAGTTGCGATGTTCCTTCTGTTCCCTGAGTGGATCATTAGACTTTACACGACCGACCCTGCGATAAGTGCAACGGCAGCAGTATTGTTGACCTTTACGGCTATGTACCAGTTCAGTGATGCATTACAAACGTCTGCTAACGGTGCACTGCGTGGTTATAAAGATACCAAGATCCCGATGATGTTAGCCATTGCTTCATACTGGGGCTTGGCACTTCCACTCGGCATGGTGCTCGGGCTAACAGACCACATTGTTCCAGCAATGGGGGAAGAAGGGTTTTGGATTGGTATTCTTACGGGTTTAAGTATCTCTGCTACGCTGATGTTAATTCGCTTGCGATACGTGATTAAGAAGCGCGATTTACTGCCTTCAATTAACGCAGCAATTCGCTAATACTGCTCTAGTAAGCGAATACCACACCGGAAAATAAATGCAAAAAAGCGCGTTACTGCCACTATGCAACAACGCGCTTTTTCTGTTTAAATTGAACTGTATTTATCTGTTTATCGCCAAATATGATCCAGCAGCAATCATTATTCCACCAGCACTTTGATTTAATCTTCTATGCGCGCGTGGCGTTTTCAGCAAACCTGCCATTCTGCCCGCTCCTACAGCGATAAGCATTAAACCGGACATTAGAGCAACAGATGCTAAACCAGAAACCAAGACAATATCTTGTGAGCGCAGAACTGTCAGATCAATGAAAGTCGGCAAGAACGAAATATAAAACAGAATCACTTTAGGGTTTGAAGCTGAAATCAAAAAGCCTTGCGCGAAACTCGCGAGTTCGGATTTCTGACTTTGTTTGGCTGCAAGTTCCGCTGAGCCTTGTACTTCAGGTAGGCTCTTAAACATCTTGTAGCCCAAGTAAATCAAATAAGCCGCACCAAGGTAGCGAATCACCTCAAACGCAATCGACCAATTCTCGGCAATCGTTGCTAGACCGAAACAGGCAAGCGCAAGGTAAATAAGATCACTGCATATCATCCCTAACGATAGAGTGATGCACTTTCGCCAACCATTAACCATGCCTCGAGCTAAAATGGCAAATACGCCAGGCCCCGGAGTAATACCAAATATAAACATGGCAATAAAGAATGTAATCGCACCTTCTAGTGACATTAGACTGTCCTTATCTATAACCCAACATAATTGATCATGAACGTATCATGGAGCTTCGATTCGCGTAAAGAACGTTTTTGACTAAGCACGTTTAACACAACTCATGTTTTGAATAAGTGTGACACGTAATTTCCCCACTAAGCTTAAACCTAGCCTCAGCCTCAGCCCCAAACATAAACTTAAACCAGTCACCAAAGTGTTTTTCGTTAAGACACAAAAAAGGCGAACCTAGAGGCTCGCCTTCGAAAACAATGATAGAAAATCAACGTGACAAGATTAGTTAGCGATTGGAGACAGTAACTCTGGGTTTACGACTATATTTCTTACACCGTGGGCGTGGTCTTCGTTGAAGTCATTGCCTTCACACCAGCTCCCCACTGTCGCGATGTTTACTTTCGCTACTTGTGGACGAACGCTCCATGTTACTTGGAAAGGTGAACCTTGTTCATTGTAACCAGGACCCGTTGTAGAGCCTGCGTATTGAATCGCTGAGCCCGTATCTTGTGGGATGTTTGGTGCTTGGTGTAAGCCGTTCACTTTTGAATGTTTAGCGAGCGCTTCAAAGTCGAGTGCTTTGTCGTCATTCACTAATACGTAAACTTGGGTTTCTACACGCAGTTGCGGGTTGGTAATCGCGTCGTTAAAACAAGCACCCAGTGTTTCACCCGGTTCAACTTGCGCCGTTGAATAAACATAGTGAACTTCAATGGTGTCACCCGAATGCAAAGAACCATGCTCGCTCGGACAAACCTTGCCCTCAAATGGTTTCAGCTCAGCAGAACTCAGCTTGCCTGTGTATTTAAAGCCACTCTGGAATCCCTTACCATCACCGTTACCAGCGTATTGAGTAAACTCGCCGCCTTTATGCTCAGCATTTTTATGGAAGTGAATATTACATAAGTTCATCGCTGTTGAATCAGGAGCATCCGAGAACAACCTGGTATTTGTTCCTTCTAATGAACCCAAATCTCGTGGAGCTTGCGGTCCAAAACCTTGTCCTTGGGTATTTTCAGAAAGCTTCGCTCTTTGTTCTGCGATAACACCATCTGATACAGACTCATGGTTCGCATCTGATGCATTTGCATGAGCTGACAACATCACCATCGCGACACTTAAAAACACACTCTTATTCTTCATTTTTCTTCCCTAGAATATTGATAACTAAACCTAAGCCGACATAACAGCAAACATCTTACTATGCTCGTAAGTGAATATAAGACTTGTCTTTGTAAGATTAGATTTCATTGCTTACTTTGGGATGAGTATTAGAACCCTTGATGCATATAACAAGTCAAACAGGGTAAATTCGGCGAGTCCCTTCCAGAACTAATAATTTCCTATTTTCGTTAACCGTCGCCTGACTCAGCGCTCAGATAAGTGAACACGATTCTTAGGAAGAAGGATGGCCAGATTTAGAAGCTCAAAAAAGGCGAACCATCTGGCTCGCCTTCACGTTTCATTCTATCTATTAGGTTGTCGTTCTAGGTTAACGATTTAACCATTACCGGTGGCAAATATCCCAAACGTCATGACGTTCAATGCATCTGTCACACCCTCTAGTGATTTAATCACGGTCTTAGTCGGTTTGTTATGACGAATAAAATAGCTTCCGATGCCTTTTTCACCGCCACTCTTAGCATCGCTTTCCGTTGTTTCTGTCGCTGCTATTTGGGAGGGTTCCACAGATTCTGGCTCTGCATTGGCGTGAGTTATCATGTCATTATTTGAATCAAGGTTTGAGTTTGATTCATGATCAGTTATTGGTTGATGATTAACGAACGACTCATGGGAAGATTCAACGTTGGTCTCAGCACTTGTATCAATTGCAACATCGATATTGTTCTCTTCTTCCAAGCTTTTCGACATTGCGTCTTCGTTGCTCAATGTCTCATCGTCTAGCTGATGATTACTCGTTGAAGAACAAGCTGTTAAGAAGAACAGGCTAACGATGAATATGAGTAAATTTCTCATCATAATGATAAAGCACGAATTAATAAAACATTGTTCGATTGTATTTTGTTTGGCTGACGACATCCAGTGATAAGCGGAGTAAACACAAAAAGTCGCGTTCTTGAAGAGTAAACAAAAGCGTACAGGTTTAGTGCCTAAGACTAATAATTCGAGAGCTCAATCAGGTTGCCATCAGGATCACGAATATAAACAGAGACAATTGTCCCTATTGCACCTGTTCGTGGTACGGGCCCTTCTTCTATCGCGACTCCTTGCGATTTGATATGTTCGACAACTTGAGCCATTGGTGTATTGGTAACAAAGCAGAGGTCTGCACTACCGACCTGCACACGCCTTGCCTTCGGCTCGAACTCGCTACCGCTGAGGTGTAAATTGATCTTCTGCGTCCCAAATGACAACGCCAACCTGCCCTCGCCAAATTCGATGGGCTTCATACCTAATACGCGCTGATAGAAATCTACCGTTACCTCTATATCTTTAACGGTTAGTACCAAGTGATCTAAATGACTGATTTCCAATTTAATCATCCTTGTTTCGTCGTTACTGAATATTGCATACTAAGTGCTAATTAACGCTAAGCCACATACTCTAATGTTGGACGTGCCAACACAAGATAAGCAAGCAGCCCTACTTCTCACTTTAGTGATTAAAGAGAGCACCGATTGCGCTCCCTTTTTAGATTAATCAGAAGGCTTACAAGATGTTCAGACCAAATAGCTCTTTAACATCAAACAATACGGTCTCTGTTCTTTCTCTCGATACCTGAGTTCCTTTGCGCAAAATATCAATGAGCTGTGCTTTATCATCTAACAATTCAGCTCTGCGCGATCTAATCGGTCGGATCATCTCTTGTAAGCACTCTTCCAACACTTTCTTAGTTTGTCCATCGCCTAGCCCACCTCTTTTGTAATGCTCTTTTAGTTGACTGACATAGTTAGCGTCTGTGTGAAAAGCATCAAGATAAGTGAACACGATATTCCCTTCTACCTTGCCTGGCTCTTCAATTCGTAGATGATTTGGGTCGGTATACATGGATTTGACTGCAGCTCTGATCTCTTTCTCTGTTGCACCCAAATTAATGGCGTTGCCCATCGATTTAGACATCTTACTTTTACCATCAGTACTAGGGAGGCGAGATGCATTGCTGAGAAGCGGCCTACATTCATTTAAGATTGGTTTACCAGCAAGCGAGTTAACCTTTCTTGCTATCTCATTGGTTTGTTCCAACATCGGCAATTGATCATCGCCAACAGGCACTAAAGTCGCGTTAAAAGCAGTGATGTCTGCCGCCTGTGAGATTGGATAAGTGAGGAAGCCTGCTGGAATAGATCGTCCAAATTCCTTGTTCTGAATTTCACTTTTGACCGTTGGATTGCGTTCCAAGCGAGCGATAGAAACAAGATTGCTGTAGAACATGGTGAGCTCAGCTAACACCGGCAACTGTGATTGCAGACAAATCGTGGTCTTGGTCGGGTCGATACCCACCGCAAGATAATCAGCGACCACATTAAGAATATTGGACGAAACCTTTGAAGGATTATGGGCGTTGTCGGTAAGCCCTTGCATGTCGGCAACCAATATCGTTTGGTCGTGAATATGCTGCAAAGAGACTCTTTGTTTAAGTGAACCGACGTAATGACCCAAATGCAAAGGCCCAGTTGCTCTATCGCCAGTCAGAATGATTTCAGGCTTGTTGGTATTGTTCTTACTGCCAATATTATTGCTGTCGGTATGGCTGTTTGAGTTGGTATTCATGGTGTATCTCCAAGTTAAAAAGGCTACTGGAGATAAAAAGAGGCGACATTTTTGATGACATTCTTAGCTACCGTCCAGCAGCTAAAGAATGTAAGTATTCCGTGCTGCTCTATTGAGAGCACCACCAAAAGAAAATTGAAGTTGAAGCAGAATTAAATTTCATGGTTAAAACCTATCAACAATACAGACGAGCGACAACTGTTATTTACGCGCACCAAGAAAATAGGTCTTAAGATTAACAGGTTATAGGCTTAATCTTTACTGGAACACAGTTCAGTGATTCGGTCACACATGGCTTGGTTAACTGTGAAGTGGGTGTTGAGGAACGCTAGTTGGGCAAGTGCCGATTCAGCCGTGCGCTCGTAACCTTGGGTAAAGGTTGGTAGCAATTGAGCAAACTTAGGAAAGCGCGCCTCTAGCCTTCTGTCCGACATAAATTCATCAACGAATTCTGGCTCAGACGTTTCAGTTTGATCGACAAGATCGATTAGACGATCAAGCGCGTAAGATTGAACAAAGCGAGAGCCAGAAAGCTTCTCACCGCGATTATATCGGCTCATGCCCACATAAAGATTGGTTAACGCCTCGCCGATGATCCACTCTTGAGAATTCGCTTCAGCGACACCTTTTTCAAGTGGCGCACAGCACTGAGTATCAAAGTCGGCTTCCTGCCAAACAATGCGACCTTCAGCAAATGGAATATGCGCTAATTCGTGTGGTTCGAATACCGCAAACTCACAGAATATTCCATCGGCATAAAGTACTTTGTAGCCATCGATGGTGTTCCTTACGGCATAGTCGATTGGAAGAATGTCTGAGAGCCAATGCAAGCTGTCTAAGAAATACTGCTTATGCCCCGTTTGTACTATCGCGAAAAAATCGACATCTGAATACTGATCAAGTCGTTCTGTTTCAATACCTACCGAGCCCAATCCCAGTAAAGCATGAGCCTTACCCGATGCTTCCAAAGACTCCCCAATCGCATCTAAACGCTGTAGTAATTTTTCTGGTGTGTTTATATGTCTTGTCTGTATCACTTTGTCCGTCTGCATTGCTCAATCCCTATCAAGTTGAATGCCACTCAACCTAACTGATAGTTAGAACATCTAAGAAGCTTAATTTATAAAATGTGTGTTTTGGATAACGATCTGCGCAAATTATTGTTTGAATTACGGTGGGATTTAGAGGTGAGAAAGAGTGTGTTCAAGCTATAAACAACACTCTTCTATCATGACTTATCTTTTTAGCAGCTTATATTTGCAACAACTGATATTTACAAACAATTAAACGATAAAAGATTCAGGGTTAAGCCGATGACTTCGCTAAGTAGGCTGCCATTTCTTTTGGTGGCACCATGCCTCCGCCTGTCGCCCACACAAGGTGTGTTGCATTCGCTAGCGTCGACTCATCAATTTCTAGACGAGTAAGGTATTCTCTATTCTGTTCAACATGAATCACACCCGGCATACCCGCGAGTGCTGAAGGCTCCAATTGAATACCCTCCACTTGGTTCAGTTCACCTAACAATTGATACATACGTTCGTCGGTTAACGTGTAATAGCCGTCGAGTAAACGTTCCATAGCTCGACCAACAAAACCAGAAGCACGGCCAACTGCAAGCCCGTCTGCTGCGGTTAGATTATCAATACCGAGATCTTGTACCGCAATCTCATCATGTAACCCCGTATGAACACCGAGCAACATGCAAGGTGAATGAGTCGGTTCAGCAAAAATACAATGGACGTGGTCACCAAAGGCCATCTTCAAGCCAAATGCGACACCACCGGGACCACCACCCACACCACAAGGCAAGTAAACAAACAAAGGATGCTGTTTATTAACCACAATCCCCTGTTGCTCGAATTGCTTCTTGAGCCTTTCTCCAGCCACCGAATAACCAAGGAACAGAGTTTGCGAGTTTTCATCATCAATGAAAAAGCATCGAGGATCTTGTTCTGCCTCTTTACGTCCTTGTTCAACTGCAACGCCATAATCTTGTTCATATTCAACAACGTTGACGCCATGCTCTCGAAGTTTGCTTTTCTTCCAAGCTCTCGCATCTGCCGACATGTGAACAGAGACAGTAAAGCCCAATTTGGCACTCATGATACCGATCGACATGCCTAGATTACCCGTAGACCCTACCGCAATGCTGTATTGCTGGAAAAAGTCACGAAATTCAGGTTCGAGCAACTTACTGTAGTCATCGCTCTCACACAGTAACCCGGCTTCAATCGCAAGCTTCTCGGCATGCGTTAGTACTTCATAAATACCGCCACGCGCTTTGATTGAACCTGAAATCGGTAAATGGCTATCTTTCTTCATCATCAAACGCCCTTTTACAGGCTGCTGATAATGCGCTTCCAATACTGCTTTCATAGATGGAATGTCAACAAGCTCAGATTCGATGATGCCATTAGTCACTTGAGTTTCCGGAAACGCCTTGGCTAGATAAGGAGCAAACCTTTGTAGCCTCATGCTAGCATCGTGAATATCTTGTTCGCCTAATCCCACATAGGGTAAACCTTGCTCCAAAGTCGTGATGTTTGGGTTAAACCAAGTCACTTCTTCGAGTGCCATTAATTGTTGAAGTAGTGGGAAGTTTGAGATGAGCTTGTCGATATTCAATGCAGTCATGGGTGACCTTTTCTGGCTAAGCGCGTACTGCGCTGGTTCAATCATTAGTAAACCTATTTAAACGGTATTTGTGTAATCATTCAATGATCTGTAGGCTAGCCTGTCTTCTCATAAGCAAACAGTAGAACAACCTATGAGCGCCTCTCTTCGTAATAGCATTTTCGTCATGTTAGGGATTCTATTCCTAGCACTTAACCTTCGTGGGCCTTTTACGAGCTTAGCTCCTGTGCTTTCTCAGGTTATGGAAGGCCTCAACCTTACGTCGTCGGCTGCTGGCTTCTTAACAGCTTTGCCACTGTTAACTTTTGCCTTATTTTCACCATTAGTCACCAAGATATCCCAGCGAATTGGTCTAGAGCCAAGCTTGCTATTAGGCTTAGTTCTGATCACGACTGGGATTACCCTGCGCTCTGCCGGGTTAATCCCAACCTTGTATATCGGTACGGTGATGATTGGGCTTGGTGATCACAGCTTGGTATCGCGATTGGTAATGTGTTGTTACCTGTTGTAGTGAAAATTAGCTTCCCTACTCGTATTGCGACCGTTACTTCTCTGTACATCTTTACGATGGGCATCGGCTCGACGTTAGGCTCAAGTTTGATGGTGCCATTTTCAGAGCTCACCTTATTCACTATGACAGGTTGGCAATTAGCGCTGTTAATGAACTTGGTATTTCCAATATTAGCTTTGATGATCTGGTTGCCTAAAATCAGAAAGCGCTCATCTTCTGCTAGCGATAACAAACAACAAGACAAACCACTGCCTTTGAAACAGATGATTAAGAGTGGCGTAGCGTGGCAAGTAACGCTAGCGCTTGGGCTTAACTCATTTACCTTTTACTCTTTGGCTGGCTGGTTGCCACAGATCTTGAACGACCTTGGCTACAGCGAAATCGATGCAGGCTACATTTATGGATTTTTGCAGTTTTCGACTATGGTTCCAGGGCTGCTGTTACTGCCATTCTTAGCCAAAAGTGACAATCAACAATGGCTCATCACTCTGTGTGCATCGAGTGTATTTATTGGATTGATTGGTCTGCTGTATTTGCCTGAGTTTGCGATTTTTTGGGTGGGACTGTTCGGATTAGCCAACTGCTCGACGTTTATTATCGCGCTCTCTTTTGTTGGCTTGCGTACATCGAATAGCAGCCAAGCCGCATCATTGTCGGGTATGGCTCAGGGAATCGGTTATGCGTTGGCAGCCACTGGTCCAACGCTGGTGGGTAAGCTTCATGCTCAAACCGATTCTTGGAGTGTGCCTATTCTGCTGATCGCATCTGTTGCCTTTGCGTGCACGATTTTCGCGGCATTGGCAGCACGAGATAAGAAAGTGAGCGTTTAAGCCAAACAGAATGATTACGGCGTCGCGACTTTATTTGCTCGCGACTCTATGGCTGACGACGGTTTTGATGTATTCACTAGGCGACAAACCAAATTTTCCTTTAAAGCGCTGACTAAAACGTCCTTCCGATTGGTAACCGCAAGACTGAGCCAACATCGCCACATTCTGCTGTCCGTTTTGCATCAGATAAAGTGCGTGACTCAACCGAACTTCAGCCAACACCTCACGATATTGCATACCTTCCAGTTTGAGCTTTCGGATAAGCGTGGCGCGACTCATCGCAAAACGCTCTGCTACCGACTCTAACGGATGTTTCTCGTCCGGTGAATACGAAAGGTAGTGGCTGAGTTTCTGGCTAAACGAAACGTTTGAGCTAATAAACAATCGATGCAACACGCCCTTCTCGGCTAATTGCTGATACAAACCCTGCAACCAAAATTGTTGGGTTTGTTCACTCATGCTCTGACGATCAAACGAAAACAACGCATTGAGAGAATCTTGCAAACCTCGATCTGCCTCCACGGTGGGTAAATCCAGTTCAATTGCTCGATCCTCACTCAGATCGAGCATTGCTTGCGTCGGTTGGAAATGAAAACTGAATACACGCGAAAGGAAACGTCCTTTGTGGGGCATGTTCTCAAAACTCAATGACGCTGATGCCTCACACAACAGCAGCTCAGAATGTGAGAGTTCTGCCGCTGAGTCTTTCCAAAACAGGCGCTTACTGCCTGTAATGATCTGAATAATACTAGGGGATAGTATCCTCACATTACGCAGTTTTTGTAACTGCTCTGCACGAAAGATCGTCACTTGATATTGATGATTCATCTCATCCCCTTATTTGCTTATTTGCTTATTTGCTTATTTGCTTATTATGTAGGTGTATAAGCTTTTAACGTACATAAGCTATTAGCGTGTATAAGTTGCCGTCAGTTTCGCTTTGTCTAAAGCCATGCTGTTCAACGTGAATCCAACCACAGCCGATGGCGTGTTTTCGTCTAGGTTGAGCTTATCCGTTGGCAATGCCCAAACCGTGAATTGATAACGGTGCATACCATCTTTTTCTGGAGGACAAGCGCCACCGAAACCTACCGTTCCATAATCGATGCGGCCTTCTTTGCCACCCACTTTAGAGATATCGACACCGCGAGGTAGCTCGCTCACTGTTGCTGGAATATCAAACGCCACCCAGTGCCAGAAACCACTTTCAGTTGGTGCATCTGGATCATAAGCCGTGATTGCAAAGCTTTTGGTTCCTGCTGGAGCATCTTTCCACATCAACTGCGGTGACAAGTTCTCGCCATCACAGCCCCAACTTGAATATTCAAACGTCTTCGCCATTGGGTGACCTTCTTGAATATCATTACTCGTTAGTTCGAATGCCTGAGCCGAGCCAGCTGTTAAGATACTAAGTGCCAATACTGATTTAATGAGTGTTTTCATGGTGGTTCCTCTGATTAGGTATGAGCCCAGTATAGTCCCCTCCATCCGCCCAAAAATGACAATAAGTACACAATTATCTAGTTTAATCCATTCAAATGATACTTACTGTATTTTTAATTTATTATTTTAAAACATGACCCACTCGACAATTTGTTGTTAAAGGAACACTTGTTGACATTCAGGTTACAAATCACGTCCAAAACTCTTTAGACTCGCCCCACGACTTTTAACGAGAATGATTGGATGCGCAGGTTTACCTTAGCCCTTGGCTTGATCTTTTGGCTCCCAACTCTAGCCAATGCCCAAAGTTTGCAAGATAAGTGGCAAACCCTGTATCAACTGAGCTGGCAATCATCTCCAATCTTAGTATCTCAACAAGAGTTAGCTCAGTATCCGAAAGTTCTGCTCCATGAAAGTAGCCGCTATCCTGATTTCAACCAATTCAGTTGGGACGACATCGCAGCGTTAGCGTCAATACAGGATCACTGCCAAGCAATTGAAAGCAGTAACCCTTCATTACATGATGCCATCGAGTTTGAGCTCTCCTTATGTCAGCAACAAGCATTGGATTCGATTTGGTTTGCAGCACACTCCAAACGTCACCCTGCCGGTGGCAGCTTTGCTGATCGTTATTTGGCAGCTTACCCAGACGTAAGCGAGCAAATACGCCCGTTTTTGAGCATTACCAACCCACAGCACCCTTTATATACCAAACTAGAAGCACTCACTGCACAAGGCAGAGAAGCACTGCTCAATGGATACCGCGCTTGGCAACAAGATGATGTGCTTTGGTTGAGTGGCGAACAAGGTTGGAAAGCGATTCCATCGGAAGTTTGGAAGCCTATCGCCGAGCAACAAGAAGTGATCTTGTCAGGCGAAAGCTGTTCTTTTCGTTACAGTAACCTGTGCCTGAGCGAGTCGAGCAACGACAACCTGATCATGAAAACGTTGATCTTTACATTGCTGTTTACATTGTTATCCGGGCTCGGCAGAGTCTTGTACCTAAGAACAAAACAACGAAAAGAGAGGCAGTTCGTTTTACAGCTTCTTACTCATGAACTGCGCACGCCAATTACTAGCCTAGGTCTAACCGTCGAAATGTTCAGAAACCGCTACGACGATTTTTCTGATGAAACTCAAAATGCGGTTTGGCGTTTAATTTCAGACTATCAAAGGCTTTCTCAGCTCACCGAAAACAGCAAAGTGTATCTAAGTTCGGATCAGTCGGAGCCTTTGTTGAAGCAAAACGCATCATTGGAAGAGTGGCTCGACCATGTCTGCGAAAAGCACAATATTGCTTATCAATGTGAAGCAAGAGATGTTGAACTTAACCTGCCTTATTACTGGCTGACCATCTGTCTTGATAACTTAATCAAGAATGCTAAGCAGCATGGACAAGGTAAGGTTTTAGTTAAGATCTCCCTTGCAGATAAACTGAGAATAGAAGTACAAGATGAGGGTCACTTCCCCTCTTTGATACAACGACTTATTTCAAGAACAACACGGTGCGCCAATCACAAACAAGATAATATGGGCATTGGCCTGACTATTGTCGAACACTTGATGAAACAAGCGAATGGCCGTCTCATCATTCTCCGTAATCCAACCCGATGTATTTTGGAAATCGCTTATGAACACCCTACTGCTGATTGAAGACGACCCACTGCTTGGGCAAGGCCTCGTCAGCTTCTTTGAGTCCAATGGTTATCAATGCCTTTGGGTGCAAGATGCTCAGAGTGCCAGTAAGCTGTGGTTACGTGCCGATCTCGTGGTGCTTGATCGACAACTTGAAGATGGCGATAGCTTGCGACACTTACCTAATTGGTTACTACTCAAAGCGCTACCTGTAATAGTGTTGACCGCCAAAGTTGAAGTTCAACAACGTGTTGAAGGTTTAATGGCAGGTGCCAAAGATTACGTGACTAAGCCATTTTCGAACGATGAATTGCTTGCGAGAGTCATTACGCAGCTTCGGCCGCTAGGTGTTAGCCACTTAAATTACGCAAATATCCAAATCAACTTGTCGGAACGGATCGCTTATCTGGATGAAAGCCCAATCACGTTGAAACCTAAAGAGTTTCAGCTCTTGGTACTGTTTATTCAGAACCAAAGTCGTGTGTTTCACCGAGATGAGTTACTCAATAAAATTTGGGGTTATCAAGCCTTCCCAAGCACAAGAACCGTTGATAACCACATACTGCGTTTACGTCAAAAGCTACCAACACTGAATCTAGAGACGCATCGTGGAGTTGGTTATCGTTTGGCTGGGGAATCACAATGAAAGTAAGCTCTCTAACAGCACTGTTCTGCGCATTGCCCTTTGCGTGTAATGCGGCTTGGTTTACAGACACGCCATTGCAACATACCTATCAATCACTGCTCGATGATCAACCGCAAGTGGCATGGCAAGAACTGCAAATCGCGCTTGATCAGGCAGAGCTTAATAGTCAACTTTGGCTATCCGTTAAACAAGAAATCCTGAGTCGGACTCAATGTGGGAGCACTCTTGAACAAAGTGCTACACCCAACAACCACATTCAAGTCAGCTTCATCAAGCGCCACGGTCTTTCATCACAAGGCTATCAAATCAAACTGTCTGCGGAGCAACTCAGCGAAGTGTTA
Source organism: Vibrio sp. 10N.286.49.C3 (assembly GCF_041469545.1). Lineage (NCBI taxonomy): Bacteria > Pseudomonadati > Pseudomonadota > Gammaproteobacteria > Vibrionales > Vibrionaceae > Vibrio > Vibrio sp. 10N.286.49.C3. The sequence goes on along the minus strand of NZ_JBFRKT010000029.1, from coordinate 121,423 downwards.
GAAGATCAAACACAACGTATTTCTCTGGTCTCGCCTGATGGGAAAGTTGTGATCGACGGACAACTAAATTCTGATGTCGAATATCAAGAGATTGAAACCAGTGAGATGTTCATCAAACCGGAATCGGGCGTTTATCAGTTAACGATAGGTTCGAACAACTACCCTATAATTGTTGCTTTAGACGACAACATGCGATGGCTAACACTCGAAAGCAAACTCAACGACCCTCACGTTGTGGTAACGCCACCCAAGGTGATCGACAACTGCCCGGACACCAATGTGAGTTGGCAATGGTTTGATGAAAACTACGACATGTTAGGTTTCAAGGTACCAATCAAGTCACTTGAAACAACCGTTCCGACAGAAAGCCCTTCGGCAACTAAAGCCAAACACTTGAGTGCATCGGTTGAAATGTTTGAATACCAAGGTGCGATAGAAATCCAATATGTACAACGCGTCGCGGTGCCTTTCTAGTTTAAGCTCGCTATACAATGGCATTAAACACCTAAGGGAAAGAATAGAGACATATAGGTGACAAAGCACTAACACGACTTAGGTGTAATAACCGTACTTACTCTTTACGGAACCTAGATATGCTCAGTGTACGTCACCACCTTAACTTTACGTCTTTCGCGATCGCGGCTCTCTTCAGCACTTGTGCGTTCTCAACAAACGCACAAGATAATCAAATCGCCCTTATCAGCAATAGCCACACCAACACCAACACCAACACCAACACCAACATAGTATCGATTTCAACAAAAACATTAGCGATAGATTGGAATGGCTTAAGCGTTAATAGCACTGCTTTGACCGTTGATCGTCAACCTCAAAAAGTTACTCACCTAGTCATAGACTCAAAAACCAAGGCATCTTGGGCGCTCATGCCGAGCGGAATCAATGTTGAAGCCGAACTTAAGCAAGGTGATCTTCTTGTCCAATTCACCTTACCTGAAAACACACAAGTAAAACGAAACTACCCTATCGAACTCGCTTGGTTTGACCTTGCAGAGCAACAGACTCAAACCCTATTTCTACCCTTTAGCGAAGGGGTGCGCGTGCCGACCGACAACAAGCAGTGGGCAAACTATCTAGTCGACAATCATTCTAGTAGTAACACAACTCAAGACTTAAAAATGCCGTTTTGGATCATGCAACAGAAGGATCAATTCATCAGTTACCAGTTGATTAACCCGACAAACAACCAATTGTTCTTTTCTGATGCATCGTCGGATACGTCCTCTGATAAGAAGACCAAGATTGATATGAGCGCTTCGCACCAATTTACAACGTTAAATCAATCACAGCCTTTTACGGTTCGCATAACACTTGGAGACTCTTGGTTGGATGGCGCCAAACAATACCGAGATTGGCGTATTAGTCATGGTCTCTCTGAATCGCTTGTCGACAAGCAAATGCGTAACCCTGACGTGAACAAACTAATTGGCGCGAGTCACGTTTATCTGTTTGGTAAAGACCCGTTAAGCATCCAAGATGTTAACGACTGGTGGGGATTAAACGCCTGGTATCTATCGAGGTCAAAACTGATTGTTCCAAGTGACGCCAAACGAGAACTGTCTTCCCTGTCTAAAGGCAAAGATTGGTTTAGCCAGTATCACAAACAATTGTTGCTAGACTCGCTTAGTCACTCACTAAATAGCATGTTCCCCGTTGCGACGCCAACACTGACGAACAACACAATTAAAGCCCAACACTCCGCAGCTCAGAGCAAGAAAAGCTGGTTGATTAAGCATACTTCCTCTTATCTCAATGCACCGGATACTTGGGGACAAGCCCTGTCGTCGGATATGGTCAGCAACCTAAATAAAGCGGGCTTGAATAAGCTTTGGTTAGGTTTTGATAATTGGATGCCAGCTTTCTACCAACCGAATGCAGTAGAACTGGCTAAGCAATCAGGTTATCTGGTTGGAACCTATGACTCCTACAACACAGCCATTCCTGCGAAGCTCAATGACAACTGGCTAACCGCCCAATTACCAGAGCCGATGCGTCAAAGTTGCGCGATTGAAATGGCGGATGGCAGCTTGAAAAAAGGATTTCGAGGAAACGGTTTTTACTTGAACCCTAATTGCCATTTGGCTTATGTAAAACAGCGCGCCGTAGACATCATGCGTTTTGGTCACTTCAATAGCCTGTTCCTAGATGTTGATGCGACTGCGATGGCGCGTGAGGACTACAGCGATAACAGCAGTGAGTCGGATATGCTTTCTGCCTTCAATAACCGAATGCAGTGGTTAAGCGAGCAACCAGATTTGGTGCTTGGTTCTGAAGATGGCAATAGCCTGACGACAACAGGCATCGCGTTTGCACATGGCTTAGAAGCGGTCGGCTTTGGTTGGTCAGACAAAGAAATGAAAGAAGACCACCAATCACCTTATTACTTGGGTCGTTGGTATCCAGACCATAAACCTGACTTCTTCTTCAAGTCCGCTAAGGTCAAAGAACCCTACAAGTCATTGCTGTTTTCGTCTCAATACCGAATTCCGCTATACCAAGCCGTATTTCACGACGAAGTGATTAACACCCACCACTGGCATTCAGACAGTTTGAAATTCACCAATGTAAAAGCCAATCGTGATTTGACTGCCATGCTTTACAATACGCCAGCGATGGTTCACTTGACGAGAGATGAAGCATTGTCGAGCTCAAGCCCAAGGATTAAGGCATTGAAACACTATCAAGATGGATTTAAGCCAATACACGAACAACTATGGGACAAAGCGCTGGTTGACTTCATATGGTTAGATAAAGACGGCAAGGTTCAACAAACCGTGTTTGATGATGGCAGTAAAATCATTGCCAACTTCTCAGACCAAGCATTTCACCCAAACGGTGTCGATGTTGCGGCAACGTCTATCAAAGCCGTATTAAGTAATGGACAAGTCGTAGAGTGGAAACCAGAGCTCAATTGATCGAACTCTTATTTTTTCGCTAGTGAGTTCTTCAGTTCTTTAGCTCTTTAGCTTTCTATTTCGGACTAAAGAACTGAATACTTGTGTCGCAACTTAAGAGTAGTTAGACAAAAAGCTACTCATGCTTGCGGCTTTGAAATGCCGTGAGTAGATAATCAATAAATACCTTTTTGCGCTTGGGCATCAGTTGTCTGTCGGCATACACCAAACTCACTGAAACTTCCGGCATCTCATATTCTGGCAATAGACGAACTAACCTACCCGTCTTAAAGTGCTCTCTACAAATAAACTCTGGTAACACCGCTAACCCAAGTCCATCCACACAAGCAGTAAGACACGCAGTAATTGTATTTACCCTCAACTGATAAGGTAAATCGATCAATACCGACTCACCTCCCTCCAGCTGCAAATGCCACTTAGGTAAACGAGCGGCTTTATTTACCACTTCAATCAGACGAAATGGCGATTTTAAGTCTGAGGGTGTTTTGATTTCTCCAAACTGTTCCAGATATTCAGGGCTTGCTACAAGCGTTCTTTTTGAATTGGTGAGATATCGAGAAACCAGACTCGAATCCACCAATTCACCAATTTGCGCGTATAGGTCAATACCCTCCGCAATAATATCGACTTCTCGATTGGTCAATTCCAAATTCAAAGTCACATTCGGGTGTTCTTTTAAGAAACTATGAATGTATTGCGCTAACACTTGATGCCCAAGCTCGACAGGAAGCACCACATTGAGAGGGCCTCTGATCAAGTCTTGATTGGCAGAAACCTCTAACTCAGCTTGGTTCATGATCTCTTGCATCTGCATACTTGACTGATAAAAGCGCTCACCCTCCGGTGTTAACACTAAACTTCGAGTCGAACGAGTGATCAACCTCACACCTAAATGCTGTTCTAACTCTGCCAGTTTTCGGCTGACGGTTGATTTAGTCATGTTGAGCGCTTCAGCGGCGTGCGTAAAACTCCCACAATCAACCACTTGTGTAAAAACAGTCACAGCATTCAAGTCCATACTTGTCTCCCAAACTCGCTATTAGTTAGATTTTTGCAACAGTGTTTCTCTTTTTTCCTATCTTATCAATCAATGAGATTCATTTACAATTCGTTACATCTAAATAAAAGCAAAAAGAGAAAGAGAAATGACAGAGAACAACAACGCTTCGCAACCAGTAAGCACAAAAAAACGTAAAAAAGCACCGCTTATTGCTACTGCGATCATGCTGTCATTGGGCTTAGCTGGCGCTGGATATTGGTATGGCTATGGCCAGTACTTCGAATCTACTGATAACGCCTACCTACAAGGCGACATTACCAATATTAGTCCTAAAGTAAGTGGCTATATCGTTAAGTCTTATGTGAGTGATAACCAATCGGTTAAAGAAGGTGATTTGTTGGTTCAAATCGATGACCGTGATTACCAGTCAGCACTCGCTCAGGCCAATGCCCATTTAAGCGTGGTGCAATCAGACGTAAAAAATCTAGTGGCGCAAAAAACGTTACAACGTAGCAAAACTAACCAAGCAGAAAGCCGTGTCGATTCCGCACAAGCTGAATACGAACGTGCTATTCAGCAAGTGGTACGTTCTCGTAGCTTACTAAAACGTAACTACGCGTCTCAAGACGAAGTCGACAGCATGGCTGCACAACAAAAAGTCACTCAAGCAGATCTCGAAGAAGCAAAAGCAAACCTCGTTGCGACCAACGATCAATTAACCGTTATTGCTAGTGAGATAGAACAAGCAAACGCATCGGTAACTGAAGCTCAAGCGCAAAGAGATCAAGCACAACTTAACCTTGATTACACCAAAGTTTACGCGCCAACAGACGGTGTAATTGGCAAACGCAGCGTACGTGAAGGCTTGTTGATTCAAGCAGGCGCGCCATTGATGAGTTTAGTACCAAACAACCAAGTGTGGATCGAAGCTAACTTCAAAGAGACACAGCTAAGCGGCATTCATAAAGGTCAATCCGTAGAAGTTGAATTAGATGCCTTCCCGGGACAACCACTCGAAGGCGTTGTCGACAGCTTCTCCCCTGCGACTGGTGCCAAGTTTGCGCTACTGCCGCCAGAAAACGCGACAGGTAACTTCACTAAAATTGTTCAACGTGTACCGGTGAAAATCATCATTCCAGATCAGCAAGAGTTGAAAGGTCGACTACTTCCTGGTTTGTCTGTGGTAGCGACCATCGATAAACGAGGCTAGACCATGAGTAACGCTGGTGTTGTCACCCACACTAATGATGATGGCGAGGTTTCAAGACGTCATTGGATCGCCCTATTTGGCGGTTTGATTGGCGCGTTTATGGCGATTTTGGATATTCAGATCACCAACTCGTCTCTCAAAGATATTCAAGGTGCGCTATCTGCCACCTTAGATGAAAGCTCGTGGATTTCTACGTCTTATCTAGTCGCAGAGATGATTGCTATCCCACTCAGTGGTTGGCTTTCTAAAGCGCTTGGTAAACGTCGTTATATTACGTGGACGACGGCTATTTTCACCATTTCATCTTTGTTGTGTTCGTTCTCTTGGAACATGACCTCGATGATTGTATTCCGTGCGATGCAAGGTTTTAGTGGTGGTGCTTTAATCCCTCTTGCTTTCTCGTTAGTGATTCAGCTTTTGCCTGTCAACAAGCGCGCCGTGGGTATGGCATTGTTTGGGGTAACCGCGACATTTGCTCCATCTATCGGCCCAACGTTTGGTGGTTGGTTAACCGAGAACTTCTCGTGGCACTATATTTTCTACATCAATATCCCACCCGCTCTACTCGTGATCACCATGATCCGATATGGCTTGGATGATGAAAAGCTCGACCTTGGCACACTGAAAAAAGCTGACTGGTTTGGTATCGCGACCATGGCATTAGGGCTCGGTTGTTTGGAAGTGGTGCTAGAAGAAGGTAACCGTGAAGAGTGGTTCAGTTCGAGCTTTATCATTGGCCTAAGTATTGTGTCTGCAGTGAGTTTGGTTTACTTCGTGATAAACGAACTCCAACACAAAAAGCCACTGGTGAATTTGCGGCTATTGCGGGATGGGCAATTTGCTATGTCTTGTATCGCCTATTTGATTCTAGGGATGGCATTGCTCGGCTCTATCTATGTGCTACCAATGTATCTCACTCAAATCCAACAATACAATGCGATGGAGATTGGTGAAGTCTTGATGTGGATGGGTTTCCCACAGTTGTTGATATTCCCAATCGTTCCTAAGCTGACCCAAATCATTAAGCCTAAGTACTTGGTTACTTTTGGTTTCGCGATGTTTGGCTTCAGTTGTTACGTGAACACGCATATGACGATTGATTTTGGTGGTCAACAGTTGATCTTGTCTATGGTCCTTCGTGCTATCGGTAGCCCGTTTATTATGGTTCCGCTGTCTTTGGTTGCGATGAAAAACATCAGCAAAATGGACACGCCTGACGCTTCGACCTTAACCAACGTAATGCGTAATTTGGGTGGCGCGTTCAGTATTGCGATTATCGCTACGCTATTGGATAACAAAACCCGTGAGCATCTTGCACACATCAAAGAGTCGCTACCTTCAGTGAGTCAGTTAGGTTGGCAAACTCTCAAAAATCAACAAGCGTTCTTTATCCAATCTGGCAGTGATGCCGCGACAGCGATGCAACAAGCGCAAGCTAGCCTACTTGGCACAATGCAACGTGACGCTGCCATTATGGCTTACAACGATGTGTTCTTAATGATGACGGCGTTCTTGGCTCTAGCTGCAGTATTGATTCTAAATATGCGTGATTAGCGCAGAGTTTTATTTAATAGAGCTTCAAGAAAAGAACAACATTTCGAATAACAAATCGAACAATTAAACTGAGAGGTATGCTTATCGGCTTGCCTCTTTTTTTATTTCTAAAACACGTATAACCCAACGAAAATCAAGTAAAAGTCACCTGCGTTAGAAGGATTTCATAAATGTTTTAATTACCAATAGTTTATTGAGTATTTTTATGTGATATAGGCACCTTGACAATGTGCAACCTGACACCTAAATTAAAGATAATATTTGGTATTGAGGAAAATGGATTTGACCTTACCAACAGACCTTCGGATTTTGATTGTCGACGACTCCAAGAGTGCAACTATTCTTATAAAGCAGCAACTCTCGAGCTTGGGCATTGCACATGATTGCATCTTTATTGCGACCGACTATCGACAAGCAATTAAAGCGGTCGAGACGCACTCTTTTCATGTACTCCTCATTGACTACCACTTAGAACAGTCTTTTACTGGCTTTGAGCTGTTGGGGATTCTGTATCGAAACAGGCTCATCGATCATACGGTGGCGACAATCTTGCTCTCTGGGGATATGCGTCAAGAAACGGTATTAACTGCCCTTTCAGGCGAGGCACACCATTTCGTTTCTAAACCGATTCATACTCAGAGGTTAGGTAAAAAGATCCAAAGTGCTGTGTCCGTCTCGAAGAAGCTGACACAACTGAACGAGTTATATCCAATCACCAGTCAGGAGAAATTGGCTCAAGCATTAGCGGTCTCGCCTAATGGCACTAGCGTTCAATTCGAAGCGACACTGATTGAACATTTAATTTCAGGTAAGAAATGGCAATTACTCTCTAGCGTCATTAACCACTCGAAAACCAACATGCACCCGACAAAACTGGTTGCTGAAGCTCTGATTCTCGACAGTTTAGGAAAACAGGAGCTAGCCATAGATAAGCTCCACAACTTTCTGATCGCGCAGCCACTCTCATTGAGCGTCATTGACTGCTTAAGCTGTATCTACGAAAAACATAAGATGCTGCTTCCTGCTCTGAAATTAGCGATTCGTGCATTTGAGATGACACCAAGTATCAGCCATCGTGCAATCAGGGCGATTGACTTGGCTGAGAACGTAGACAACACACGTATGATCATAAAGTTAGGTGAGATGTATGCTACCCATATTTCAGCTGCTGACATTGATGTCATTCACTCCATTTGTGCGCACTTTAATTCGTTAAAAGCGACTTATCAGCGCGAGACGCAACTAAAGTACAAACGTATTTTGCTTGAGCACGCCAACCAATTCACCGAGTTAGTAAACCTGAAACTTCCGGTAAAACAACAGCAGCAGGTTTTGGCCAGCCTTGCCCTGTTTCAGAGCAGTATCTTGCTCATTGAAAATAGCCCTCAGGTTGCCCACAAAAAAGTGATTAGAGCTTCAACGCTGTTAGCGAATAATTTCCACAGCCAACCAACTTACTTGCTCGCTCAACTATTACCACTGCTCGTCCATTTTGGGGAATACTCTCTTTATCACTTAACAGTGGAGTGTCTAAAATCTCGTGGAGAAGCAGTAAACCACAAACTTGAGTCCAAAAATGTCGACCCTTCAACTTGTATAAACATTGAAAACTTTGGGTCGATCCAGGAATTAAAGGACTACATTCACAGTTACCCATATTCAGTTGCCGCCAAACTTGACTATATATACGCCGTCCATAAAGCTCATATAGATGAAAAACTTAGCGACGACTATTTAAGAGAAATTTTACAGTTAGAACTTCCTCCAAAATGGAATCAATGGATTAGTGATTCATTAAGAGCTGGTTTTTCGAGTAAGCCGCCTAGCCCATTTTCAACATACAGCCAACAGGAGTCTATATGCTAGATATCGATGCCTTAAATGCCTACTTAGATAATGACAGAGAAATAATCTTCGCTGTATTGTCTGTGTATCAAGAAGACCATGGCAATTCATTAGAAGAGATACAAGAACTGGTACAGCAACAAGATTGGGGCAAGCTTCATTTTATCGTACATACATTAAAAGGCATATTGGCCAGCTTCGGCGAGGAAACAGCTACAGCCGCCTTAGAAAGAGTCGAGCAAAACACATCCAATAAACTAGCACCTCAAACGGATGACCTTTCGGTTATCTATAGCGAAGTAAAAATCATCAATCAACAAATCGATGATGTACTCAGCACTTATTAATCGATAGAACTAAGAGTTACGTGGTGAAACTTAGTAGCCAAAGGAGTTGAGGTACTTGGAAACATTGAACCTCGACTCTTGTCATTTTTCTCATCATTTTCCCTCTCAATTATAGTTCTAACCCACACCTATAAATTCACGTCATTTATCTAGATAAACCAATGCATAACACATGCTTTATAAACTAGCCGCCTTAATGTTTTAAATGAAAAATCAACATACTTGATGAGATGCAAAATAGTTAAACATTTGTAGATCTTTTTGTGACATAAACATACGAAATTGCATTTTATTTATTGGTAAAGAAGGAACTGTTATCTACACTCTAGTGAAACCAAGCGTTAATCACTTGGTGGCATAATAATAAAATATAAAATAAAACGTTCAGTCGGCTAAAAAAGGACAAGGAAATGAACAATGACAGTTTTGCTGCGTTTCAGGGGCTCACGGATGACACACCCACTAAAGAATCATTTTCTACCACTGCAGAACCTTATGCTCGCTATCTAAAGGATATTGTGGGGATTGATTTGCTGTCGCGTGAAGATGAGGTGTATTACGCAAAATTGAATCGCGCGGGTGACAAACATGCACGTGACATCATGATCGAATCAAACCTGCGACTTGTTGTAAAAATCGCAAAGAGCTACCTAAAACGTAAAGGCAATAACTTCACCCTGCTCGACCTGATTGAAGAAGGTAACATTGGCTTGATTAAGGCAATCGATAAATACGATCCAGAACCCGGTTATCGCTTTTCGACTTACGCCGTATGGTGGATTCGAGAGAATATTGAAGCGGCATTGATGAATAAAGGTCGTACTGTCCGATTGCCCGCCCACGTATGCAAAGAAATAAATAGCCTCGCGTCCAAGAAGCTCGATGTAAGTAAAAAAATGAGTAAAGAAATTTCTATTTCAGAGTTGTCAGACAGCTCTGGCGTTAAGGCAAAACGTGTCGACCAACTCGTGGCGCTTAGCGGGTTTATTGACGTGACAACAACGGTTGGTATCAGCCACGCACCAATAGTACTTGAACAGTGTGAAAGTGAGTATATCCCTGACCCGCAAAAAGATTGTGAAGATCAGTCTTTTACCCAAGCTCTAGAGCAAATAATAAACACACTGCCACCCAAATTACAGAAGGTTCTCATTCACCGTTTTGGTTTCTTTGATAACAAGGTGAAAACACTGTCTGAGGTGGGACAAATGCAAGATGTGAATGTTTCTAATGAGCGTGTTAGACAAATGCAGAAAGAAGCAGTCGAGAGAATTCAAAAACGACTCAAATTTGATGGTTGGGTCTAAATAGCTAAATAGACATTTAAAGAACAATCACAAGGGTGAGCCTCAAAAGCTTGCCCTTTTTGTTTGCCTGCTTTCTTAGCAAACTTGAGTCATCATAGCTCTCAAAACAAGCAATCATGGTCAGCGAATCCAGGCTGCGTTTAATCACCTTAACGAAGTACCTCTTTCGCTGCGTAGAATGAGGTAATTAACATAGGTGGTTTCAAGGCAATCTTGCTCCCACAAAGATAGGATACGCTTAGTGGCAAAGTAATAGTCTTTGTTCCTCAATAACATGCCAACCGTGCGGCTAAGTTTTTCAAATCGCACTTGGTCGCTTGCCGAAATGTAATCGTCATCACTTTGAATAATGGGAGCCAAACCATCGGCAAACCAATTATTTAGAATTTCTCGCATCTCCAATTCAGACTCAGGTACATCCACACTCGACAACTCACGATGTTGAGGTGGTGGTACGATGTATCTCGACGCTTGTGGCGAACTGACATAACGATACATGTCGTCCCTCCTTTCTAACTAACTCTTCTAATAATTAAGGACATTTTTATCTGTTCTCAAGTTTATTTAGCGAAACAAAACAAATAAAAAAGCCATGCATCAATGACTCTACATGGCTTTAATGAGGGCAACTTTACGCTGCCCGATCTACTTGTTGGTTTAGACTAAATGTCGGTTCAGACTAAAACTAAGCCCTCTCGATTAAATCGAGCTTTGGTCGAAGTCGTTGCCTTGATCGGTTCCAGTTTGAGAATCTGAATCGAAGCTTCCAGAGTCGTCCGTGAAGTCAACACCTTGATCTTGACCACCTGAACTTGTCCAGTCGCTGCCACCAGATTCCATACCTGCCATGTCTGGTTGCTGCTCTTGAGTAGAACCTTGCATGGTGTATTGGTCATCGACCTCAACCTCAACAGAACCGTTAGCACCGTCTATTGAACTACCCAATTCGTCGTAACCTTGGAATTGGATCTCGCTAGTACCTTCGTAACCTTCTGGTAGTTCGACAGATACAGGCTGCTCTAGGTTGCCACTGATTGTGAAGCTACCATCACCGTTATCCAGTGCGTTGCTCACAGTAGCGCCCTCAGGTAAGCCAGACATATCAGCGTAATCAACCGATTCGTTACCACTTACCTCATCTGGAATCGAGATAGAGATGGTATCACCCGGTGCCGCGGTTACATCTACTGTACTGTCTTCAGTTTCAGCATCTTGAGCTTGGTCATCAGCTTGTTGAGCCACTTCCACTTGTTGCTCTTCTGTTGCCTGAGCAGCTTGAACTTGTGGTTCATCACTTTGTACTGAATCATCGGCTACTTGGATACTTAAGCTGTGACTTGATACTTCACCGCCGTCGTTAACTTCAACATTCATCGCTAAGTTGCCATCGAAGTCTTCGTTCGGCCAGTAAGTCCACTCACCTTCACCTGATTCGGCAAAGAAGCCAGCATCGTTCGCGTCTGCAACATCAACAACTTGTGCAGAATCACTCACGCCCAACTCATCCACCAGCTGTGCATCCGTGATAGTTAGTGAACCATCATCAGCTAAGGCATAACCTTCACTCGCCGCTGCTTCATCACCACCTTGGATATCCACATTGAAGAAGCTTTCGATGCGGTTTTCACCATCGGTCGCTATAAACCCAACTTGAACATCGCCGGTGTAGTCTTCAGCAGGTGTGAATTGATAGTTACCTTGGTTATCGCTCTCAATTACACCCTGACCTTCCATCAAGCTTACTGACTCAATGCTCAAGCTATCGCCTTCTGCATCGCTCAGGTTCGCTAACATGTCTTCATCAGTGAACGACAAGGTTGCATCCGCTGCGATTTCCGTCGTCGTGATGCTGTTAACTTCTGGTGCAGCATTCTCTTGCGAGTCGCCTTCTTTCACGACCACGCCAGTTTGCTCATCATGAAGCACGCCATCTTTATCAACCACGTAAGCTATATCTGCTTCGCCAGTAAAGCCTGGTGCTGGTGTGAACGTCCAAGTGCCATCGCCATTATCGACAATCTCACCTTGGCTGCGGTCGGCAAGATGAACCAATTTCACTTCATCATCGCTGTCAGCATCCACATTCTCAGCCAAACCGATTAGGTCGTCCGCCGTTAGGATGATGGAATCACCCGCTACGGTTTCGAAATCACCAGAATCGATGCCATCTTCAAACGCTTCCGGCTCATCTCCGTAATCAACCGTTGTTGCGCTAACCGTTACGAAGAACTCACCATGGAAGTCTTCAGGCGGCGTCATTTGAATGTTTGAGATATCCCAGTCGAACAGGTCGATGTATTGACCCGGCTCAGTGATCATCACGGTATTCACACCATCTGTTACCTCGAATCCAACAGGGAAACCTGTCATCACTAGGTTACTTAGCGTTTCTGAATCATCGACTAGTCCAACATTCAATCCTAAGTGACCGGTTTCATCTTCACCGAACACTAATGGACCGTCATGGTCAGTTGAAATAACCGCGCCATCTGCGACAGGACGTACGTACACTGGAACATCGAGAACGGTTTCAAACTCACCATCACTCACGACAACTTGTAGGTCAGAGACGCCTGCAAAGTCGCCTGTTGGTGTGAATGTCCAAGTACCATCACCGTTGTCTGTTACTTCACCACCATCTTCACCGTCTGCGGTAATAATGCGTGAAACAACAAGGTCAGCGGTATCAATGTCACCGAACAGGTTCATCAAGTCGCCAGCATCGAAGGTGAACGCGCCATCTTCATTTGTGGTCATCATTGCGTTACCGACGTTAAACGGTGCGTCGTTAACAGGAATGACATCCACATTCAGCGACCCATCAACCACTTCTTCACCGTCAGTCGCTTGATAACCCAGTTCTACTAAGCCATTAAAGTCTTGAGTAGTCACTAAGTGATACATGCCGTCTGGTTGCTGAGTTAAGGTCGCATTCGCTGGAGCTCGAACTGTGATGCTTTCAATGCTGATCTCATCGCCATCAAGGTCTGTAACTTGATCCGCGATGTAAGCAGGGTCAATCACCATGACCACATCTTCTTCGCCTTGCATCTCAATCATTGGTGCTTCAGGTGCATCGTTCACTGGCGTGACATCGATGTTACCGTCGACTGAAATTGTCTCTTGGCCATCACTAACGTTAAACGTCATTGGCACATCGCCATTGAAGTTTTCGTTTGGTGTAAATGACCAAGTACCATCTTCGTTGTCTAGCAACTCACCCAAGCTAGGGTCGATTTGTAGACCCGAAGCTGACAGCTCATCTGCGGTGTTATCGATGTCGGTAGCTTGAGCTAACAACATGTCTTGTGTGATTAGAATGGTGCTGTCTTCGGCTGTGGTTAGTTCCACTTCCTCAGACTCTGGTCCATCGTTCACAGCCAGAACTTCGATACCTGCCGTTGTTGTTGCAGTTGCACCGTCATCATCGGTCACGACCACATCTAGGCTGATATCACCGTTAAAGTTCTCGTTTGGCGTGAAGGTCACAGACCCATTATCGTTTTGAACCAAGGTGCCGTCAGAGCCTGAGTAAGTCACGCTTTCAAGCGACACTTCACCATCAACGTCAGAGCTATTAGCAATCAACTGTTCAGGGCTAATGTTAATCGTGCCATCTTCATTCATTTGATAAGACGTAGAACCCGCAACCGGCGCATCATTCACATCCGTTACGGTCACATCAATATTGGCATCGACTGTCTCAGTGCCATCAAACACTGTGAAGCCAAGGTTTACATCACCATTGAAGTTCTCGTTGGGCGCAAAGCTGTAAGTGCCATCACCGTTATCCGTGAACACACCTTCTGCGCCCGTGTAAGACACATCCGAGATAGACAGGTCATCTCCGTCGATGTCTGCAGCGCCTGCTAGTAGATCTGCATCCGTGAAGATTAGCGTTCCATCTTCCTCAACTGTGAAGCTTTGGTCAGCGGCTGTCGGTAAGTCATTGACTGGGTTAACCGTTAGGTCGACGCCTGCTTGAACAGTTTCAAGACCATCTGACACATCGAAGCTTAGGTCTATGTCGCCGTTGAAGTCAGCATCCGGTGTGATAGTAAATGAACCATCATCATTCGCTGTTACAGTCGCATTGTCTCCTGCAGATAGGTTACTTGCGGTCAGTGCATCACCATCGACATCTGATGCGTTAGCCAGTAACTGCTCTTGAGATAACGTAATTGAACCGTCTTCATCAACCGAGTAAGCCACGTTTCCAGCCACTGGTGCGTCGTTAACTGCAATAACTTCAATACCAGCGGTGGTTTGAGCCGTTGCACCGTCGTCATCAATAACCGTCACGTCAAGGTTGATGTCGCCGTTAAAGTTTTCGTTTGGTGCGAACGTTACCGAACCATCTTCATTTTGAACCAAGATACCGTCTGCACCTGAGTAGCTCACGCTATCAAGCGACACTTCCCCGTCCACATCAGAGCTATTAGCAATCAACTGCTCAGGGCTCAATGTGATGGTGCCATCTTCGTTCATTTGGTAAGACGTTGCGCCTGCCACTGGTGCATCGTTAACGTCTGTTACCGTTACGTCGATATTTGCATCAACCGTCTCTGTACCGTCAGATACTGAGAAGTCCAAACTTACGTCACCATTGAAGTTCTCGTTCGGTGCAAAGGTGTAAGTGCCATCGCCATTGTCGGTGAACACACCCTCTGCTCCAGTGTAAGACACATCGGCAACTGAAAGCTCGTCACCATCAATATCAGAGGCACCCGCTAGCAGTTGATCGTCTGTAAAGGTAAGTGAACCATCTTCTTCAATGGTGTAAGCGACATCTTCTACAACCGCAATGTCATTCACTGGATTCACAGTAAGGTCGGCCGTTGCAACAACCGTTTCAGTACCATCAGAAAGGTCGAAGCTAAGGTCAATATCGCCATTAAAGTCGGCATCCGGGGTAATGGTAAATGAACCATCATCGTTTGCCGTAACGGTAGCGTTATCACCTGCGGTTAGGTTGGCAGCGGTAAGATCATCGCCGTCCACATCCGATGCTTGAGCAAGCAGCTGCTCTTGGCTTAGTGTGATTGAACCATCTTCATCCACTGAGTAAGCCAAGTCACCTGACACTGGCGCGTCGTTAACCGCGATAACTTCAATACCCGCAGTGGTTTCAGCCGTTGCACCCTCTTCATCAGCAACGGTGACATCTAGGCTGACATTGCCGTTAAAGTTTTCATTTGGTGCGAAGCTGTAAGTACCATCACCATTGTCAGTAAAGATACCGTCTGCGCCTGAGTAGGAAACGTCGCTAACGGATACATCACCTTCAATGTCTGAGCTGTTCGCAAGAAGCTGTGCTTCAGAGACGGTAATCACGTTATCTTCGTCAACGCTGTAGGTCGTTGAACCTGCAACCGGCAAGTCATTGACAGCAATGACGTCGATACCTGCGGTTGTTTCAGCGGTTGCGCCATCTTCATCCATAACAGAGACATCAAGACTGATGTCACCGTTAAAGTTTTCGTTTGGAGCAAAGGTGTAAGTACCATCACCATTATCAGTGAATACACCATCAGTGCCGCTGTAGCTTACATCGCTGACAAACACTTCCCCTTCAACATCCGAGCTATTCGCCAGAAGTTGTGCATCGCTTAGCGTAATACTGCCGTCTTCTTCAACGCTGTAAGTTGTAGAACCTGCTACCGGTACGTCGTTGATTGGAACCACTTGAACATCAATATTCGCCGATACAACATCTGTACCATCGCTCACATCGTAAGTTAGGTCGACATTACCATTGAAGTTCTCGTTTGGAGCAAAGGTATAAGTACCGTCGCCGTTATCCGTGAACACACCGTCTGCGCCTTCGTAGTTAACCGACTCGACAGAAAGATCATCGCCGTCAATATCCGTTGCACCAGTCAGTAGCTGTTCATCGGTAAAGGTCAGCGAGCCATCTTCATTAATGGTGTAGTCGTGGTCGTAAATTACAGAAAGGTCGTTAACTGCTGTTACGGTCACGTCTAGTTCCGTAGGCGCAACCCCACCGTTGCCATCGTCTACGTTGTAGCTAATCGAGAATTCACCATTGAAGTTCTCTTCCGGTGTAATGGTGTAAGTACCATCACCATTGTCAGTGATAAGAGCGTTCTCAATGGAAACATCTCCAACACTTGGTTCGTTTCCACCCGTATCACCAGAGTCATCACCTTCATCGCCCGTTAGCAATTCAGAGATATCAATGCCGTTTTCATTCGCGAGCGCTTCTTCTGCCGTTGGTAAATCAAACGCATTCTCGCTGCCTACATCTTGGCTTGGAACAATAACGCCATTCACGATATCAAATACATGCCAATGGTCACCTGATGGGTTATCGGATAAATCAGGGCTAAAGGTTTCAACCAATGTATCGCCTACAAACACCTGAACTTGTACATCTTCAACACCATCTACATCCCAACTTCTGCTGGTGTAGTTGTGTACTGAATAGTGCATGTCAGCATCTTGATAATTTGGAATAGTGATGGTTTCAGGGCCGCCACCATTTGTGTCATCTACATCTTGTTGAACAATGTTACCTTCACCCAAATCATGGCTCATGTCGCGATAGTAAATATGGTCTAGCTCATTGCCATTCTCTGTATCGTAGAGCCATAGATGGTTGTCCATATCACGTGGGCTTTCACCCCATGTGACCACGATACGCATATCTGTTTCTTCAAGTACTTCAGATATTGCAGTTACGCCACCGTTGGTATCTTCACCAGCTGGAACTAGGAAGCTGCTAGTAATAGAGCCTTCTTGTTCAATAGTAACAGTACCTTGGTCGACAACAGGACCGCTCACAGAGTAGTTACCTGATTGATCCGTCACCGTGGTGTAAGAGTGACCCGCGTTGTCGGTTAACGTCACATCCGCACCTGCGATTGGATTGCCGGTTTCAGCATCCAACACGGTACCGGTTACGGTTGTTTCATCGCCCGGCTCTCCGATAATTGCAGTCATGTCATCGTCTTCGATGTCAGTCGCGAATTGTAGGAGCTCTTCTTGAGTGATTGTGTATGAACCATCTTCTTCTATGGTTATCGCCACATCAGCAGAAACAATTGGCGCGTCGTTAACTGGGTCAACGGTTAAGCCCAAGTTAGCGGCAATTGGTGTGTCGCCATCGTTGATGCTGTAGGCAACATCGATGTAGCCATTGAAGTTCTCGCTTGGAGTGATTGAGAACGTGCCATCGCCGTTATCGACAATCGTTGCATCGTCACCCACTAAGGTTAAGTCGGAAGCGACAAGGTCATCACCTTCAATATCTGCGGCATTCGCAAGTAGCTGCTCCTGCGTGATAGTGATGGTGTTGTCTTCATCAACATTGGCATAAACATCGTCGTTAGTTGGCAGGTCATTAACAGGGTTAACCGTCAGATCGGCATTCGCCACAATCGACTCAGTACCGTCCGAAATATCAAAGCTTAGGTCGATATCGCCATTGAAGTTAGCATCTGGCGTTACCGTAAAGGTGCCATCGCCATTATCAACAACGGTTGCATTATCACCTGCGCTTAAGTTGCTTGCGGTCAGATCATCACCATCCACATCCGAGGCTTGAGATAGCAATTGCTCTTGAGTCAGAGTAATCGAACCATCTTCATCAATGCTGTATGACAAGTCACCCGATACTGGTGGATCGTTAATTGGAAGCACATCAATGCTTGCCGTTGTAGCTGTCGTTGCGCCATCCTCATCGGTCACCACGACATCAAGGCTAACATCTCCGTCGAAGTTTGCGTTCGGCGCGAAGCTGAATGTTCCATCGCCATTATCAGTAAAGATGCCGTCAGCGCCTGTGTAGTTAACGCTATCAATCGCCACTTCACCTTCAATATCAGAAGAGTTCGCCAACAGTTGCTCTGCACTGATGGTGATAACTTCATCTTCGTTCACTGAGTAGCTGGTAGAACCTGCGATTGGCGGATCGTTAACCTCAAGTACGGTGATTCCCGCGGTGGTCGCTTCTGTTGCCCCTTCTTCATCGGTAACAACAACCGCTAAACTCACATCACCATTGAAGTTCTCGTTTGGAGAGAAGGTGTAAGTGCCGTCACCGTTGTCTTCGAACACACCATCACTGCCAGTGTAAGTCACGCTATCAATCGCAACCTCACCTTCAACATCTGAAGAGTTGGCTAATAGCTGTTCGTTACTGATCGTGATTGAGTTGTCTTCATGCACAGTGTAAGACGTGCTGCCCGCCACTGGTGGATCGTTCTCAGGCGTCACGCTCACATCGATGTTCGCTTGAACCGTATCCGTGCCATCTGACACATCAAAGCTGAAGTTCACATCACCATTGAAGTTCTCGTTTGGCGCAAAGCTGTAGCTTCCGTCGCCATTATCAGTAAGAACGCCATCAGGACCCGTGTATGTCACACCTTCTACCGTTAAGTCATCACCTTCAACATCCGTTGCACCCGTTAACAGGTCAGCGTCAGAGAAGTTAAGAACCCCATCTTCACCAATAGTGAATGCTTGGTCTTGTGGCTCTGGCGCATCATTGACAGGTGTTACTGTCAAATCTAGGCCTGCAGCGACCATGTCTTCCCCATCGGTTACATCGTAACTAAATTCGATATTACCGTTGAAGTTTTCGCTCGGTGTAATGGTGAAACTGCCATCGTCGTTCATTTGAACGGTCGCATTTTCATCATTGGTGGTTAGATTGATTGCTGATAGGTCATCGCCATCAATGTCGACAGCGTGCTCTAGCAACTGTTCTTGAGTTAGCGTGATGCTGTTATCTTCGGCTGTAACGGCACTAATATCACCGTCAACTTCTGGAGCATCGTTCGCTGGCGAGATGTGAATCGTCACATCTTGTGTTGCCGTTGCGGTAGTGCCCGTATCAACATCAGTCGATGTCGCATTCACGGTTAGAACCACATCACCATTGAAGTCACCTGAAGGAATAAACTCTAGCCCTTCTAGCTCGCCTGGTTGCAATGACCAAGTGCCATCACCGTTATCGATACCTGCAGAAAGCGAGCTGCCTTCTGGCACGTCTTCAATCAAGATAGCAAGGTTTTCTGAGCCATCGGTATCGGTTAGAGCGGCATCAATATCGAGTGGTACAGGTGTATCTTCGGTACCAATGATTTGGTATTCCGCGTCAGACACTGTGATTTCGATGTTGTCGATACCAAACGATTCGTCATTAACGCTTTGATTCAGGGTTGAACCGAAGCCAAGTTCAAGTTGGCCGTCTTCTACTGGTACCGTTAGGTTGATTTGGTGTGCTTGGTCATTCCAACCACTGAAGCCCTCACCTTGCGACACGCCGTGAACCACTTCGCCGACTTCATTACCCTCTGAGTCGTAAAGCGTTGTAGTGCCATCTTGAGTACGGAACGCAGAATTATCTAATGTCGTTAGCTCTTCGCCACCAACAAAGATTTGGAACGACTCACCATCCCAAGAATCGATTTCGTAGAAGCTAAACGAGATATTAACTTCGCTCACATCACTTGGAATGTCGTAAGTTTTGCTGACGGCTTCATCACCGCCCGTTCCACCAATACGACCTAGCATGTCACCCGACTCGAAGCCTTGTGAGCTTTCAGTACCGGTATTCCAGCCGTTTGAGCCAGACTCGAAGTTGTCTGAAACAATCACTAGGTCAGACGCAATCGACAGCTCTGGCATATCAACCACAGATTGAACATCAATTGTCGCTTCTGCTGGTACTGTCGCTGTACCGTCATTCACGTCGAACGTCACATTTACATTGCCGTCGAAGTTTTCATTCGGTGCGAATGTGTAAGTACCGTCGCCGTTATCAACCAAAGTACCGCTATCTGAAGCCACATTTTCAACCGATAGGTTATCGCCATCAATGTCGCCCGCATTTTGCAGCAGTTGCTCTTCTGTGAAGGTAAAGCTGGTGTCTTCTTGAGTCACAAATTGTGGCTCACCTACTGTTGGCAAGTCATTAACTGGGTTAACCGTTAGGTCAGCTGTTGCTTGAAGCGTCGCATCACCATCGGTAATGTCGAAGTTCAAATCAATGTCGCCATTGAAGTTAGCATCTGGCGTGATAGTGAAACTACCATCATCGTTTGCAGTAACTGTCGCATCACCACCAACGGTCAGGTTAGCCGCTGTTAAGTCATCGCCATCCACATCACTCGCTTGAGCAAGTAATTGCTCTTGGCTCAGGGTAATTGAACCATCTTCGTCCACGCTGTACGCCAAGTCGCCCGATACCGGAGCATCGTTAACAGGCAGAACATCAATGCTTGCGTTGGTCGCTACGGTTGCGCCTTCTTCATCAGTAACGACAACATCAAGGCTTACATCGCCATCGAAGTTAGCGTTTGGTGCGAAGCTGAATGTGCCATCACCATTGTCGGTAAAGATACCGTCTGAGCCTGTGTAGTTAACGCTATCAATCGCCACTTCACCTTCGATATCAGAAGCGTTCGCCAACAGTTGCTCTGAACTGATGGTGATAACTTCGTCCTCGTTGACTGAGTAGCTGGTTGAGCCTGCGATTGGTGGATCGTTCACCTCAAGTACAGTAATACCCGCGGTGGTCGATTCAGTTGCACCCTCTTCATCGGTAACGACAACATCAAGGCTAACTTCGCCGTTGAAGTTTTCGTTTGGTGAGAAGGTGTAAGTACCGTCACCGTTGTCTTCAAAGACACCATCAGCGCCAGTGTAAGTCACGCTATCGACTGCCACATCACCTTCAATGTCCGAAGTGTTAGCAAGTAACTGTTCGTCGCTGATGGTAATTGAGTTGTCTTCATGAACGGTGTAAGACGTGCTACCTGCAACCGGTGGATCGTTCTCTGGTGTCACGCTGACATCAATGTTGGCTTGAACCGTATCCGTGCCATCTGACACATCAAAACTGAAGTTCACATCACCATTGAAGTTCTCGTTTGGCGCAAAGCTGTAGCTTCCATCGCCATTATCAGTAAGAACACCATCAGCGCCCGTGTAGAGCACGTTTTCAATCGACAGTTCATCACCATCAATATCTGACGCGCCTGCAAGTAGGTCAGCATCGGTGAAGAGTAACGTACCGTCTTCTTCAATCGTGAACTGTTGATCTTGCGCTTGTGGCAAGTCATTCAACGGGTTCACTGTGATATCAAGACCGACTTGAACCTCACCACCATCGTTATCGATGATATCGAAACTCAGGTCTAGGTCGCCGTTGTAATCAGCGTCTGGTGTAATGGTGTAGCTACCATCGTCGTTTTGTTGGATGGTTGCATTTTCATCGGTCGAAAGGTTAATAGCTTCTAGGTTTTCGCTATCAATATCACCAGCTCGCGCCAGTAACTGCTCTTGGCTTAGTGTGATTAAGCTGTCTTCGTTGATGGTGTAAGCCAAATCGCCCGATACTGGTGGATCGTTAATTGGCAGTACATCAACATTAATCTGTGTCTCTACCGTCGCACCATCTTCATCTTGAATGGTCACACCCAATTGAACCTGACCATTAAAGTTTTCATTGGGTGCAAAGCTGCATGTACCATCACCATTTACAGTGAAGATACCGTCAGAGCCATCGTAGTTAATGCCAACAAGTTCTACATCGCCTTCGATATCCGAAGCATTCACAAGAATCTGAGATTCACTGAACGTCAGAACCGAATCTTCATCAATGGTGTATGACGTTGGACCTGCGACCGGTGGATCATTCACTTCTAGAACGGTAATGCCCGCGGTGGTCTCATCAATCGAACCGTCTTCATCAGCAACAATAACGTCAAGGCTGATATCGCCACTGAAGTTTTCATTAGGAAGGAAGGTATAACTGCCGTCACCATTGTCTTGGAACACACCATCCGTACCACTGTAGGTCACGCTATCAACCGATACCGCACCTTCAACGTCAGAAGAGTTTGCTAACAATTGCTCATCAGAAATTGTGATAGCGTTGTCTTCATTGACCATGTACGAGGTAGAGCCAGCAACTGGCGGATCGTTCTCAGGTGTCACGCTCACATCAATATTTGCACTAACCGTTTCTGTGCCATCAGACACATCGAAGCCGAAGTTTACATCGCCATTGAAGTTTTCGTTTGGTGCAAAGGTATAAGTACCATCACCATGGTCCGTTAATACACCGTCACCGCCTGTGTAGCTGATGCCTTCTACGGTGAGGTCATCGCCATCGATATCGGTGGCATCAGTAAGCAGGTCAGCGTCAGTGAATTGGAGCGTACCGTCTTCTTCTACACTGAACTGTTGATCTTGAGGAACTGGCAGATCATTGATTGGATTAACAGTAAGATCGGCGGTTGCTTGAACCGTGTCAGTACCATCCGTGATGTTGAATTGGATATCAACGTCACCATTGAAGTTCGCATCAGGAACAATGGTGAAGCTACCATCATCATTAGCGGTTACCGTTGCGTTTCCATCAACCGTTAGGTCGCTCGCGGTTAGGTCTTCACCTTCAACATCGGACGCTTGAGACAACAACTGATCTTGGCTCAATGTGATTGAACCGTCTTCGTTAACGTTGTAAGCCAAATCACCCGAGACTGGTGCATCATTAATTGGCAGAACATCCACGTTGATGACCGTATCAACTTCTGCGCCGTCTTCATCACGAATAGTCACGTCAAGTTGAACTTGGCCATTAAAGTTCTCATTCGGTGCAAAGCTACAAGTCCCATCTCCATTGACTGAGAAGATGCCATCAGGGCCGTCGTAGCTAATGCCGACAAGCTCAACATCCCCTTCTAAATCAGAAGCATTCAGTAGCATTTGTGACTCACTGAAGGTCAGTACTGAGTCTTCATCAATGGTGTAAGACGTTGGGCCTGCGACTGGCGGATCATTCACTTCAAGTACGGTGATACCCGCAGTTGTCGCATCGGTTGCACCTTCTTCATCGGCAACCACTACATCTAGGGCAATTTCACCGCTGAAGTTCTCATTTGGCGAGAAGGTGTAAGTGCCATTACCGTTGATTTCAAGGACACCATCACTACCCGAGTAAGTCACGCTGTCTATCGATACATCACCTTCGATGTCTGAAGATGTTGCCAATAGTTGTGCATCAGAAATGGTAATCGAATTGTCTTCATTAACTGTGTAAGACGTAGAGCCAGCAACTGGCGGATCGTTCTCTGGAGTCACGCTAATATCAATGTTTGCAGACACCGTATCGGTGCCGTCTGAAACATCGAAACTAAAGTTTACGTCGCCATTGAAGTTTTCATTTGGCGCAAAGCTGTATGAGCCCCCACCCAGGTCAGTCAGTACGCCATCAGTACCTTCATAACTGATACCTTCAACCGTCAGGTTATCACCTTCAACGTCTGTCGCACCTGTAAGCAGATCCGCGTCTGTGAACAGTAAAGTACCGTCTTCTGCAATACTGAACTGTTGATCTTGAGGCACTGGCAGATCATTAACTGGGTTAACAGTTAGGTCTGCGGAAGCTTGAACGGTATTGGTGCCATCAGAGATATCAAAACTGATATCAATGTCGCCATTGAAGTTCTCATCTGGCGTGATAGTGAAACTGCCATCATCGTTTTGAGTAACGGTTGCATCACCGCCAACTGTTAGGCTGCTGGCTGTCAGGTCATCGCCTTCAACGTCAGACGCTTGCGATAGAAGCTGCTCTTGGCTTAAACGGATAGAACCGTCTTCATCGATTGAGTATGCTAGGTCACCTGACACAGGCGCATCATCAACCGCTGTTACGCTCACATCGATGTTGGTAGAGACTGTATCGGTACCATCTGATACATCGAAACCGAAGTTTACGTCGCCATTAAAGTTTTCATTCGGTGCGAAGGTGTATGTGCCATTACCGTTGTCGGTAAGAATACCGTCGCCACCGTCGTAGGTCACACTTTCAATAGTAAGGTTGTCACCTTCAATGTCCGTCGCACCAGAAAGAAGATCAGCGTCGGTGAAGACAAGAGTTCCGTCTTCCTCTATTTCAAACGTTTTATCTTCTGGTACAGGTGCGTCATTAATAGGACGAACCGTTAAATCAATTGCACTACTTATGGTTTCTTGGCCGTCACTGATATCAAAAGTAAGGTCTAGCTCGCCATTAAAGTCAGCGGAAGGTACAACTGTGAATGTACCGTCACCATTATCTTGAACCGTTGCATCTGCGCCGACTTGAACATTTGAAGCAACAAGCTCATCACCATCAACATCACTTGCGTATTCGAGTAATTGTTCTTGAGTAAATGTTATGGAGCCATCTTCATCCATGATGTAAGCCAGATCTTGTTCAGCCTCTGGAGCATCATTTTCACTTTCCACTTTGATTTTGAACGTTTCACTTGTTGTCTCAGAATCAAAGTCATCTTCTACTTCACTGATGGTCTCTTCATCTGAAGCTTGAACATCAACGGCAAATGTCTCTTCGACTGTCTGTGAATCGAGGTCATCATCGACTTGTTGGCCATCAGATTCAGAAGATGTAGCACTCGGCGCTGCAGATGTACGTGCTGCTTGGCCTTGTTCTTCATTACCCTCAGCGTCGGCTCCACCTGTCGCAGCCTCTGCGTTATCGCCACCTACGGCTTGAGCGCCAGCACCTGCTCCGCCACCACTGCCAGCAGCATTATCCGAGCCAGCTTCCGAAGCCGCACCACCGACTACATTAGATTGAGCTGCATCTGAATCTCCATCGCTTTCTGGCGTCTCTTCTTGAACAGCCGCACCAGAAGCTGCTGCTTCTTCTGAATTACCAGCACCACTTGGATTGTCTTCCAACGCTTGGTTCACTTCGTCTGCCGCGTCGGTATTTTCAGCACCCGTCGCTACCGTCGACGCAATCGTGTTCTGTTGATTCTGCTGTTGGGAGGGCGTACCCGCGTCGTTCGTGTCCGTCTGTTCTACCGCGTCATTGAGATCTTCATTTTGGTTGTTTTGGTTATTTTCGCCTGCCATTACAGCCTCCGTTGCTACTAGCTAACTGATCGTATTTAGAGGCATTAAAGGACACCATTTTGAAAAACCAAGTTTTTATACAACTTTTTTCATATTTTTCTTTTTATGCATAAAGAAGTAAAAAAAATTTGAAAACTGCCTTTAAAGATCCTTAGTTATTGTGATTAAAGCAATTAAGGCAGTGGAATGATGATAGACATGACGAATTTATTGCGTTCAATCGACAACAACCACAAAGGGCTGCAATTGCTGCTAGGCGACTTTTATAAGGACTTTTCGGACGCACCGATGAACATAGAGATGCTTCATAAAGGTAATCGTTTTGATGAACTCAACAACTACTCTAAAAAATTGAAAACCATCTTAACTTTGTTATGCGACCAAGACCTGCCGCCCAAAATGGCCAAGTTGGAACATTTGAGTAAACACGAATTCCCTGCGCCGGAAGCGCTTTTAGAGGATGTAAAAACTGAACTACAAAACGTCAATAGACAAATCCATCACTTGTTGGATATTAAGGAAGTTGTAGATGACGAGTCATCGAGGTAGGTCATGAGCAATAACCAAATAGAGCATCACCTAAGAAAAGCGCTTGTTTCTAACAACGAGGCTTCCAAGGTCACAGCAGATGACACCATCGTGCTTGCAAGTGCGATGACTAGCGTTCACAAGACGTTACTCATCATTTTTCTACTTGCTTTGGTGGCTATCGCCGTAGCGTCACAAGCACGCATCGACATTGTCGTTTCTGTGCGTGGCGAGCTGTTACTAGAGTCTGATGTTGAGAAAGTTCAACATCTAGAAGGCGGTATTTTAGAAGAGCTGTTAGTGAGAAAAGGGGAAGTTGTGTATGAAGGCCAACCTATTGCTCGAATCCGCTCACTCGACCGTAACACCCAACTCGATACAGTGAACACCGAAATCATTCAGCTGGAACTCGATAAAATCCGTTATGAAAGCTTGCGTGACATGGTCGAACCAAACTTTGCTTCTTACATCGAAAAGTACCCAGAACAAGTTCAAGTCAACATGAATACGTGGCAGCAAGAGTTCTCGAAGAACCGCTCTAACGAAGAGCTGATCACTCACGATATTAAACACAAAAACTCTCTAATTGGATCAATGCTAAAGCGTCGCAAAAGCTCAGAGAACCAACTCTCACTCATTCGCAAACAACTCAACATCAAAAACACGCTTTATAAAGAAGAGATGGCGTCATATGTCGACGTTCTAAATATGAAAGTACAAGAATCCAATATGGTTCGTGAGATTGAAAACCTTGATGAGTCCGTCATGAATGAACGTTTCCAGCTCGACAAACTCGAGAAACAACATCGAGACTTGGTTGAGAACCGAAACTCTGAGTACCAAGCACAAATCATCCAGGCCAATAAAGACCTCAAACTAAAACGGATCTTACAACCACAGCACTCCGATAAGGTAGACCGACTCATAGTCTACTCACCAGTGGATGGTGTGGTCGACAAATTACACTTCAACTTCCGTTCTGCGGTAATACCACCCGGCGAGAGTATCGCTGATATTGCTCCAATCAATAACTCCCTACACGGTGAAGCGAAAATTCCGCGTAAAGACATGGGGTTTGTTGAAATTGGCCAGGCGGTAAAAGTAAAAATGGATACTTATAACTTCGCAAAATATGGATTTGTTGAGGGAACCATCGCCTCAATTAGCCGTTCATCATACGAAGAAGAAGATGCCGAATTCTATTTGGCAGAGATTGAGATTGATCGAAACTTTCTTGAACGAGGAGGCACTCAATACAAATTATCACCTTATATGGAATTTACCGCCGACGTAAAAACAGGCTCGCGTCGCGTGATCGAATACGCTGCAAAACCTGTGATGTCAGCCATCGAAGATGCATTCGATGAGAGGTAATCAATGAGCGGAAAACCTTCTTATAACATTTCCGTACCAGCTCTACGTCTGAGCATATTGTTCAGCGTAGTACTAGCGGCGCTCGCTTTCTATTTATACTTTTCTTGGTCAAAAGTAGATTCGGTTGCTCAAGTGCAAAGTGCCCCACTGCTCATACAAGCTCAGAAGCTTAATCAGACCATCGAACAAGATATTCAAACTCTACAGCAGTGCTTAAGTACCGACACTTGTGGTACTAACGAATTCAATCTAGTTAACTTGAAGCGTGAAATAGATGAATTTAGATCGCTAGCCTCTTTGAACAAAACTGAGTTCAGCTTGGTTGGCGCGACTGAATACACCCAACTTGAATTAGCTATCAATCGCTTTTCCGACAGCACTAAAACACGCAACGACGTACTCGACTTATACCTGTCACTGACCAACAACTACCTACAGATGGACGACAACTACCGCACCATGTTCAACAACCATGCGAGCGACTTGATGTCAGAGAAAAATGAGTTCTTTATCTGGTTGTTTATGGTGGTCGTGATACTGGCAGTAATCACGGTCCTATCGAACTCAGTTGCTATGTTGAAGCTGAAGAAATCCAGCTCTAATGAACGAGAAATCGACTATGAGTTCGATGCTCTCTATCAAGAGCTGAAACAACTCGACTTACAAAGACTCGAAGAGCTTCTGAATGAAGTGAGCATCAATCCGAAACAACGCCAGATCTACTCTCACCTCAAACTGATTTTCAGTAAATTGGAAGACCAAAAGCGCAATAACGATCTCTACAAACAGCTGTATGCGCTAATCGGCTATGAGATTCGCGGAATCACCAACACCATCAACGGTGGTGTCCAATATCTGGTTCAAGAAACCGATGAAAACGGCGTATTGATGGCGAAGGATATTACCTCAGCATGTAGTACGTTATCTGAGTTAGCAGAAAACTATAACCGTTTGATTTCACAGGGTACGGAAAGTAAGTCGAAGGAATTCTCTTTACTGAGCGTGTTGTCTGAATTGATGATTCATATCAGCGCCAAAGTTCAGAGGAACGAAGGTCAACTCGACTGCTTTATCTCTGATAATTTGCCGAACCGTGTGGAAGGCCAATCCACCAGCTTGTTCTGGATCTTGTTCCTGCAGCTTTCTAACGCCATCCAACTTAAATCAAACAAGAAGTTGTTCGTGACAATAGAGTCTGGCGCAGCTTCGGATATGGAAAATACACGTGTCACCATCAATCTGAATTTCCTTTCAACACTGGATGTCTCTGTCGCCAAGCTCAATAAGCTCCATTGGAGCGATCATAAACACCATACTGCTAACACAGACGACTTAGCGAAAAGCGTATTAAAAGATTACGGGTATTACGAAAGTCACTGGTTCCAATCGGGTACACAGGAACGTTTTCAGATCGAGCTTGATCTCAAGGCGAAGAATTTCCATACAGAGAAAACTCGCTTCGACGGCAAGCGTTTACTGCTTTGCGCCAATACACAAGTTCGTATAGATGTAATGAAGAAAATGCTCAGTAACTTGGGGCTTGATATCACTGAAATCCGCACTGCAAATGAGTTGTTTTCAGCGGCGAAGACCTTTGGTGAGTACGATGCCATCATGCTGACCGATACCTTTGAACCTAACAAGCTGCCATCACTGAGCAAAACGGTGAAATCTCAACTTAAGAATCATCCAAATACCAAGCTGTTGCTGTCAGTAACCAATACTCAGCATGCACAAGAGTGTCACAGCTTCGTCGATAAGATCATCAACTCCCCTGCGATTCCTTATGAGTTTATTCCGAACTTACTCACCATTATGGAAGCAGAAGCATCAGAAGAGCAGATGGAAAACAGTTCATTCCTTATCGTAGAGGATGACCGAGTTCAACAGATCTTACTTAAACGAATTTTAACCAAACAAGAGTATGAACCAGACACGGTTGGCGATGGTGCCGACGCAGTAGAGCACTTCATGAATAAACGTTCTGACATCATTTTCATGGACTGCATCATGCCAGGTATGGGCGGCATTGAAGCGACCAAACGCATTCGCCAGTTTGAACAAGAGAACGAGAAAAACCCTTGTACCATCATAGGGGCAACCGCATTGACCAGCAGTAACGAACACCAGGCTTGTATTGAAGCCGGAATGGATTACGTGATCAGCAAACCTTACAAAAGCGACCAAATCATCAAGGTGATCAACAAGTATGTGGCGGTACAGAAACTTAACTAGCAGCATTATGGCTGCGCTTGCATTCAGCACAACACCTTCAGTATCGGCGACGACCCTGCTTGAGGCGGTAGAACTCGGCCTGCAAAACAGCCTATCCCTTCGCGCCAGTGATAAAGGTGTGGAAGAGAACGAATACAACATTGGGATCAGCCGCTCTAAGTTTCTTCCTTCACTCAATGGTGCAGCTGATACTACATGGAATGAGAATGAAACCTTGTTATCGAGCGTGCCCGATGAAACCTCCAGCTATAACTCAAACAGCTACAGCCTTTCCCTTACCCAATCGATATTCAATCTTGGTGATATTTTTAAATATGGAACGGCAAAACTCGACTTCAATATTGAAGAAATTAAACACGAGAACAAAATCCAGAGCACTATCTCTGAAATCGGCTCTCAATACTTCGAGTATTTGAAAAACAATGCGCAAATAAAAGCGACCAAGGTAGAGCTTAAGTCGTCTGAGACTCGTGAACATCAGATGCGACGCAACGTAGAGTTGGGGAACACAGCCGCCAGCGAGCTGTACGAAGTTATCGCTCAGAAAGAAGGTGTGTCGAATCGATTAAGAACCTTGCAGAAAGATCGCCGTGTCATTCTCAACGGGCTATCCATTCAGATTCAGTACCCTATCACTCCATCACAGGATATATACGAAAGTGTGCCATTAAAAGAGATAAACGAAAGCGAACAACACTCAATCATGGATCAAGCGTTAAAGCTCAACAACGACTTACTAGTAGCCAAGAAAAACGTCGAGAGAAGCCGTAGAAGCTTAAAAGAGAGCGGTACAAACTTCTTACCTACCGTGTCACTCTCAGCCAGCTATCGTCACGATGACGCCAATAACTACGATAAAACCGACATCACAGCGACAGGCGAAAGCAACTCAACTAGCGTTGGCTTGAACCTAGCCTTGCCTATTTTGTCTGGTGGTTCTGATTACTATGGATATCAAAAATCATCGACGGCAATTGAACGTACTGAACTGCTTTATCAAGACTCGCTTTACACCACGCGCAACAGCGTGAACACCTCTGTACTCAACATCAACGATTTTTCGCAATCTATAAGCAGTTACGAGAACATCATTCGCGCCAACTATGCCTCTTATAAAGGGATCCAAAGAGCCTACCAATTAGGCACGCGTACCATCACCGACTTGCTGGCGGCGGAAAGTAAACTGTTCAGCGCTTTGAGAGACTATGAAAGCGCACGATACGACTACATCATCGAGACCATCAAGCTTGAGCAAATTAAAGGCATACTCTCAATTCAATCGATAGAGAGCATCATGCAATTGATGAGCGATATTGAGGGACGAGACAATCAAGATTTGGTGCCGAAACACCTTCTCTCAACGGAGTCATTGAGAAAAGGAGGTCGTAATGCAAACTGAGCAATTTTCGCAAAAGATCAATATGGCAGATAAGTGTTATCTGACTTTCTCAACGATAATATCGACCCTGTTTGGCTTGGTACTGCCCTTCTCTATTCTGATCATTTTTGACCGAGTGTTACCCAACCAAGCACAAGATACTCTGTTCTTACTGTTTACGATTATCTTGATTTCCATCTTCCTTGACTACCACCTGAAAAATCAGGAAGAGAAGATTTCCTCTGTCATCATGAGGCAGTTTGAGACCAACTTAACCAATAAGGTATTTCAATCCATCTGTTTGGCTGAGATCTCTAAATTCCGCCGTTTAGAGCCCGGTGAATATTTGGAGCGTATTTCGACCATTCCAGAACTGAAAACCTTTTTTGGTGGAGAATCGGTTCGAGCACTGATCAACCTTGCTGTCAGTTTGATTACCATCCTTATCATAGGACTCATCAACATATGGGCTGGTATTACACTTCTGATTGCCTCTGTCATCTTGGCTATTTTCGCGTGGAGCCTTTCCAAACAAAAGATTGGTAGTTTGCAGAATAAGTCAGACATCGAAGGGTTAACCACCTCCAAAATCATCGAGATCATCTCTAGCCCGCTTGATATCAAAGCTCGAAATATGGAATACCGCGTTGAAAGCCTGATGACACAAATGGTCGAGGAACGTGAAGTTGAAAACATCAAATACGAACAGATTGAATCGAATTTTGGCTTAATCTTAGCGCTCATCCAACAACTCTCGATTGCTTGTGTTGTTGTGGTATTGGCAACAGCCGTGATCAATATGGAGTCAAGCCAAGGCATTATGGCCGCGATAATCATGCTTACCAATCGTTACTTCGCGCCCTACCAACAAGTGATGCGTACCGCGAGCCGCTGGGAACTAAACAAGCTCCATATACAACGTATCGCCGAACTTCTTGAACTGGCCGCGTCGGTTGAACATCAACATGAGACGACCGAAGTAGAACGTATTTCTGTTAAATATTCTGAAAAGCAGCGTATCGAATTCGAACTCGGACAAACTTATTTGCTTACCGGGAAAAGTGGCTCCGGCAAGACCCACCTTGCTAACTGTATTACACGTCAGAACAATGATAACAAACTGGACATCATGATTAATGACACGCCTCTGAGTGACGTAAACTACAACGTTTGGCGTAACAGCGTGCTGATGGTCGATAAAACAAGTTCATTCGTGGAAGGGACCATTATTGATAACCTAACCTGTTTCCGTCCAAGCCTGAACAATACGGCTTTCGCCTTATGTGAAACCATGAACATCAAGGCTCAAATTGATGGGCTGCCTGCAGGTTTCTATACCGAGCTCAAAGGTCACATGCGTAACCCATTCTCACGCCAAGTTGGCTATGCTCTGTTATTAGTCCGTGCCCTGCTCGCCAGTAAGCGTGTGTTGATATTCGACGATATAGACTGCGTCTTTGATGAAGAATTTGCGCGCGTCGTGCTGACCAGTACCGCCTATCGTGCCAATGACAAAATCTTAATCATCGCCAGCAATAAGATGGATAAACTTAACCACCGCCTCAAACGCGTAAAACTTATCGGAGGTGACCAATGAGTATCCTAGTAGACTTCAATAATGTGCCGCAACGTGTTTTGGATTTTGAATCTAGTGGATACGACGAACGTTACAGTCAATCGCCACTTATTCGTGGTTTGGCCTACACCTTGATAGCGCTCGAATGGGAAGGCACGCCCGCTATACTCAGCGATGCTTTTATTCCAAAACCCAAAGACGGCGATAGCTTTACAGCAACCATAGAGCGCCTTGGATACCGCTGTGATGTGACCAAACTAAAGACACTCGAGAATATCGATAAATATCCTCACCCGTGCTTTATTGAGATAGAAAACCTCAGTGCCATCTTCTTAGGGACAAAAGATGGGAAGTTGCTGCTGTTTGATTACACGAACAACAACACCATTGAATACCCAATGTGTAAAAAGCCCTGCTTGCTGATTTCTATTAGCGAGTACTCTCGTCTGTTCCGCGAACCACCTCCGGAATCGCAAGACAGAAGCAATTGGATAAAATACGCTTTCTATCGTTACAACAATGAACTTAAAAGCCTGATCATTCTGAGCTTCGTCATCAGTATTCTCGGTGCGTTACAGCCATTCTTCATCATGAGTGTCTATAACTTCGCACTGACTTCGAGTTCTCAAGCCACGCTCTATTGGTTGACCCTATTTGCCGTGATCGTCGGCTTCTCGGAATACTTCTTCAAAAAGATGCGAGTCAACATCATTGCGACCTCCGGTAAAGATCTCGCGGTTCACATATCCCAAGCCGTAATATCGAAACTGCTTTGGCTGCCCTACGCAATGACTTCAACCGCAGGGGTTTCGTCTCAGTTGGCTCGTTTGAAAGATATCGATACCTTCCGCCGCTTAGTGACCGCAGAATCGACCCTTAGTTACTTTGATATGCCGTTTGTGATTGTATTCATCATTGCGATTGCTCTGATGTCTGGCACCGCTGCACTTGTGGTGATGGGCGGCTTAATATTGATGTTGGTGTTCTGTGTTTACTCTCGTTACATCTACTCACAAGCCACATCTAAAAGCTCTCGCGCCAATGCGATGGTCTCTTATCAATGGAATGAAATCCTTCGTGGTATCAAGACCATTCAGGGTTTGCCTTTGTTGCGCGTGGTTCAATCTCGTTTTAGTGCCTCCCATATGCAAAGCACCAATGATGCGGAGAATGTCGCTGTAACCAACAGTAAAATTCAGGCTGCAGGTGGTAGTTTGATTCAGGTGATTGGTACTGCAAGTATCGTGACCGCAGTAATCGGAGTCATGGAAGGCACTTCTGATGCGGGCGCGATGCTCGCAACCGTTATTCTCGTTTGGAAAGCACTAGGCCCGATAATGGGCATCTATAACTCAATTTCTAAGTTTCAATCCATCAAGGCTTCGTCGGCACAGATCAACAACTTGATGTCGATGAATGACGACAAGTTAACGCTAGAAAAAAGCCCGCCTATTCGGCTGTTCCAAGGAAATATTGTGGGCAGTGGTGTCAGCCACCGTTACACAGGGGCAGCAACAGGGTTAACCAACTTGGGGTTCAAAATACCACCCAGTGCAAAAGTGGTCATTTGTGGCCCTACGGGCTGCGGAAAAACCACCTTAATTTCAATCATTGCTGGGCTAGAAGACCGCTATCAAGGCGCAGTTTCTGTCGATGGTTACAACATTAAACAGTTCAATAGCTACCGTTATCGCACCTCAATTAACTACATCCCTTTTAACCTGCATATTTTTGAAGGCTCACTAGAAACCAACTTCATTCTGCATAACGGACTCATTCCGACAGAGAAAATGCAGGAGATGGTGAGCTTCTTCGAGCTAGACGAATGGCTGCCAGAAGGCTTAGCGACTCAATTGAGTGTCGATAAGTGCAAAGGTCTTCCCAATGGCATTCAACAAAAGCTGCGTTTGGCACTTGGTTTAGGTAACTGTGAGCAATCTCTGATAATCATTGATGAACCGTTCAACGGGGCTGAAAATGAAAACGCCCAGTATTTTAACCGCCTGTTCAGCGATAAGTTGCTGAATAAAACCGTCATTTTTTCGACCAATGATCCCGGTTTGATCGCTACTTCCAATATGAGTTTGGTTCTAGAACCTGATGGCAACTTGAAATATTTTGGCTTAACAGACAAATACTTAAACAGCTTGAGTTAAACACGACGATGCTTATTCACAAATTACTCGTTAGATAAATAGATGTAATTGACAAAAACATAAGTGAGAGAGATGATTCGCTCTAAAATCACCGATACAAAGGAAGCAAATGTACACATTCGTTGCAGACAAGCTTGATGTAGCTTACTTATCCGCAATTCCTGAAAACCATCAACTTCAGGGCTGCGATGTGCCTGAAGAGGAAATCGAA
Source organism: Vibrio sp. 10N.286.49.C3 (assembly GCF_041469545.1). Lineage (NCBI taxonomy): Bacteria > Pseudomonadati > Pseudomonadota > Gammaproteobacteria > Vibrionales > Vibrionaceae > Vibrio > Vibrio sp. 10N.286.49.C3. The sequence continues at coordinate 86,868 of NZ_JBFRKT010000029.1, read as the reverse complement.
CTTCGAGAGATCATAGAAGTTTGGTATGAGTGTGCCTTTCTACCCGTTTTCAATCTTCAGAAAATCGATATCGAGAACAAAGCTGAGTTAACCGTCGTACAATCAAATGTTCTGAGCAACGATACGCGTACGCTCGCTTTCCTACTCAAAAACAGAGTGTACCGCGCTGCACTGAACAGAATACTCGGTGTTTGGGCGCTAGAACCTTCTGCAAAAACGGGGTTAGAGCAACTTCTATTTGAACTAAGTCTCGATAAAAATCACCCTAATTAACTCGCTTTTTAAGATACTCATCAATAAGCATCAAAATCAAACCGACCGCCAAACGCTATAAATTGCTAGCAAGACAAGCTATTTCAAAATAAGCTGTGGAATCACAAGAACTTATACCCCTCCCACACTTCCATTAAATTTACAGTTTCAAAGTTTCCATATCGGCATTTTTATTCTACTGTTTTTATATAAAACCAGTTGGATGGATCCTTAATATGTCGACACTTACGGTCTGGAATAACCTTTCAGTTAAACATAAACTCTTTGGCTTAGTTCTACTACCGATCTCATTGCTCCTTTTCTTAGCCGGTAGACAAGCTTACTTTCTGACTACGCAGTTAAACGATTTTGAGCGAACCAATCAGTTAGCAATTTACCTTGAAGATATCTCTGTCTTGTATCGAAGTACTTTGGCCCCAAACACTGAAGAGTTCGTTAATCGAAGTGCTAAGGTAAATGCCGAGCTCAAAGCACTTTCACCCAGCATATTTCTAAACAGTTCCGAAGAAGTGAACCAACTGCTGGCCGACTTCAGTGAGGCAACCTTGTCGACTATGAAAACGACCGACAGTTTCGATAAGCTGGATGCGATTGAGTGGCAAAGTGACTTGTACCAACAATTGTTGTTGGCCATTGAGAAAGTCCCTTTTGATATCACCAAGCGTGAGATTCAACAGCACCTCACCGCCTTGCATCAACTAGAGTGGTTGATGTTTTGGTCAAATGAAGAATTTAAGCTCAGCGCTTCGCTCTTCGATATTTACCAAAATCATCAAGAGTATGATTCTGAACTAGCCGAGTTGGTTGAAAGCCTCAATGCTAGGCAAGTTTTGTTCTTAGAAAGATTTGTATCCTTGAATGCCAATACACATCAAGTTTCACTCATGATTGAAGTGTTTAAAGATGAGGCTTTTATGAAAAGCCAAGAGATACGTCACGCACTTCATAGTTCATCCACAATAAGCGCATTGACTCCACAAGAGATCACTACCGGACTCAATGCGATGAGTGCTCGCCTAAGCCTGTTGCAGAATTTAGGTGACGTGATCAAACAAGAGTTCCAAGCCGAAGTAGCTCAAGCGATCTCAGATGCTCAAACAGAAAGAACGCTATTTATTTCCATCGTCACGTTGCTTGCAGCAACTGTTATGGGATTAACCCTCAGTTTAGCGAAACAAGTCACCAACAATCTTGGGCTAGTTCTTAGGTTCTTAAAAAGTGAAAACGATGATACCCGCCCTTCTTTGGCCAAACTGATTCAAGGCAAAGACGAACTCAGCCTATTTGCTCAGCAAGTAGAGCGACTCACCATCGAACGAGAACATGCAAAAGAGAAGTTAACGATAGCTAAAGAAGACGCAGAGCGAGCTAAAGAAGACGCCGAAGAAGCCAAAGACCACGCGATACAAGCTAGCAAAGCGAAAAGTAGCTTCTTGGCCAATATGTCTCATGAAATTCGAACCCCACTGAATGGCGTTATCGGAATTTCGGAGATCCTGTCAGACACACCACTTACACCAACACAACGTGATTATGTAGATACGATCGAGACCTCATCCCAACTACTGCTAAGCCTGATCAACGACATCTTAGACTTCTCTAAGATTGAATCTGGCATGCTATTAATCAGCCCGCATTCGGCATCGATTAGAGAATCCATTTACGACATCGCATCTATTGTCGCGCCAAAAGCTAAAGAGCAAAAAATATCAGTGAACGTTGATATCAGCCCAGACACACCTGCACGCGTGATGATCGATGATCACCGATTAAGACAGATCTTGATGAACTTTATGTCGAACGCGGTGAAGTTCACAGCAGAAGGTGGCGTTACCCTGTCAATCCAAACGCTAAACAAAGCAGAAAACAATGTCACCCTAAGGTTTTCTGTGCGAGACACGGGGATTGGTATCGATAAACAGCAACAGAAACAGATATTCGAACCGTTCGCTCAAGAAGATGATTCAACGACCAGACAATTCGGTGGTACTGGTCTTGGCCTTGCGATCAGTACTCAGCTTGTTGAACTTATGGGTGGTCAGATCCAACTCGACTCCGTCAAAGGTAAAGGCAGTTGTTTCTACTTCGATCTAGAATTACCCATTGATTTAATGTTGCCAAAACCAAGCACAGCAACCGCCGACATTTATGTTCTAGGTAACGCGAACATGCTCTCTAAACGAATAGAATGGGACCTTAACCTCTATGGTTTAGAAATAACCCAACAAACGAGAGATACAGCTGAGCTTACACAACAACTCACGATTCAAAAGCACGCTAACCCAATCACAGTTGTCTTTGCTGAAGATGACACATTCCAAGCCAGTGACTATACCAGTGACTTAGATAAGCTCCACCAAAACGGCATCACTATCTGCTTGATTCGATCATTTTTGAGCGAGCCGGCTGACATCGGCAATTATGTTACGGCTCAAGTATCACAACCCCTACTCGGTTTACGTTTGATTAAAGCGGTTGAGCTCTGTGATACACAGGGTCGGGTTGAGCTTTCAGAGGCGAGCCAACCTTCTCTAGAGATACAACACAAAATTCTGATCGTCGAAGACAACAAGGTCAACCAAAAAATTGCCGGGCTTCATGTTGGTAAAAGTGGTTTTGAATTCGAGTTTGCGAATAATGGCCAGGAAGCCGTGGACATGTTCAGATCGAACCCTCACTACGCAGCAATACTCATGGACTGCATGATGCCGGTTATGGATGGCTTTGAAGCGACAAGTAATATTCGCCGCGTTGAAAAAGAGACCAATGCCACGCGTCGTATCCCTATCATTGCCCTGACCGCCAGTGTTATTGATGACGATATTCAAAGGTGTTTCGACGTGGGCATGGATGACTATGTGCCAAAGCCATTCAAATTTGAAATGTTAAAAGAAAAAGTACTTGCCGCCGTTGAAGCAATGCCACTTCCTGTTGCCTACAAAACTAAATCTACGAAAAAACCCGCGACCGTAACGCCGATTCTTAATGCTGCAGCTAAACGGACTGTGCCAGAGGAAAGAGAACAAAACCCGGTTCCGATCAAATCTGAAAGAATACTACTCGTCGAAGACAATCGAGTTAACCAAAAAGTCGCTTCGGTCATGCTAACAAGGGCTGGTTACGCTTTTGAAATTGCAGAGAATGGTCAAATTGCCGTTGATATGTACCAAAACGACAGTAGTTTCGACATTATACTAATGGATTGCATGATGCCCGTTATGGACGGTTTCACAGCAACTAAGGAGATTCGGGAGCATGAGAAAAACCTAGGCTTAAGCAAAACCCCTATCATCGCGCTAACCGCCAGTGTTATCGATGATGACATTCAAAAGTGCTTTGATTCAGGCATGGATGGATACGTAGCGAAGCCCGTAAGAAAAGAAAAGCTATTCCATCAAATAGAAAGTGCGACTTGTTAGGAGAAACCCATGGATTGGATTAAAACAATAAAAACACTTCCACGCAGAGTCATATTGCCAGTCGCGGTAGGGCTATTAGGAAACTTGCTTCTTCTCAGCCCAGCTCATGCCGCAGAAGATTACGCCATATTCTCTTTAGATTCAGGATTTGAAGAAATATCGATAAACAAAGCAAGGAAGCTGTATAGAGGAAAAACAAAACGACTCGATGGTAAACGTGTAGAACTTTCTGATTGGCCTGAAAACAGCAGCGAACGTGAAGTTTTTTACCAACAACTGCTTGGAAAAAACGCAGCTCAAATGAATGCCCATTGGGCGAGCTTATCCTTCTCAGGTAAAGCTCGTTATCCAAGAGAGATTAAATCGGCGTCCACCGAAACCTTGGTTGACTGGCTTGATGACAAGCCCAATCGAATTGGGTACGCCCCGCTCTCGACGCTCCCTGAAAATGCCAATGTTCTATACGTTATAAGCTCGGAGAAATAATATGAAAAAAATAATTACGTCAGTGCTATGTGCTTCAATTGCCTCTCCGGCTTTCGCTATTATTGAACTTACCGATAATTTTTCGTTAAGCGGATTTGGTTCTACTTCTTGGGCAACATCAGATAACGACTCCCCTTTAATCATCAACAATGGTTTTACCGATGAAAATTGTTATGACTGTGATACCACACTTGGAGTTCAACTCGATTACTTTTACAACTCATTTAAAGCTTCCGTACAAGTTGTCAAACCACCCCAATATGATTGGAGTGATCCTCAACTCGAGTGGGCTTACTTGGGCTATGAATTTAACGACTTCGATGTGAGTATTGGTCGATTACGACTGCCACTATTCCTTGCCTCTGAATACTATTATGTTGGCCAAGCCTATATGACGGCAAGACCACCGACAGAGGTGTATAACAGCGTTCTTGGTATTACCGCTTTCAACGGTGTCAAAGTGAGTTGGACTCATGATGTAACCGATGAAGCTACCCTACAACTCTCTCCATTTGTCGGAATCAAAGATAAGAATGAAGTAGAGTTCAATTCGACAACCGAGCTGGAATTCGAAACAAATCGAATGTTTGGTGCAAACCTTCAATTAAGTGGTGATAACTATCGTTGGAACTTATCTTTCCTTGATTCAAATTTCGATCAAACGACAAAAATTAAAAACGTTGGCACGCTTCCAACAGCAGACAACCAACACATCCAACTTTGGTCGCTAGGCGCTGAATATGAATTTGGCCAAGCGGTATTGGCGAGCGAAGGTCAAATCAGTGACGTTTCTTCATCCATGTACGCCAGCCTAGGTTACCATTTAGGAGTATTCACACCTTACGTAGTATACGGCGCGCAATTTAACGCCAATGAGCACTTAGAAGGGAATAGCTACTTAGTTGGTGTAGATTACGACTTGATGTCAAATATATCTATCAATGGTGAAATGCAATTCTTCGAAGCTAGTAGGTCAAACGGTGTCTTTATTGACGCCCCTAAAACCGATAAAGATGCATTGCTCTACACCATCATGTTGAGTTTTGTTTTTTAGCTCGAATTCAAATCGATGGTCACTTGCAGCAATTAAGATCCAAAAAAGCCAGTCGAATATTTCGACTGGCTTTTCATAAGCGGCTTATCTATTTACTCATTCAAATATTATGAGCTTGGCGCTACTCGCTTCTCTTTCAGCTGCTCAATAACATAGTCAGGAGCCACTTTACCTAGCTCACTTAAGCAATCATCAGTCTTGTCGTTGCCGTATCGCACGTAGATATCACATACCGCGTATAACTGCTCCGGAGAACCAGAGATCAAATACGCCTTCTCGAACGATTTAGTCGATTTGTCGATATCCAGCTCTTCTTGTAGTACCCCATTCAAGTACCAGTAGTAGCTGTTATCTTTTGCAAGTTCTGCTGCTACTTCAATCTCTTTGGCTGCTGCTGCCTTGTCTTCAAGGCGAACCAAAGTTAATGATTTAGAATAGTGCATCGCTGCATTGTCCGGCACGTTCTTCAAACCACGATCCAACACCTCGACCGCTTGTTGATCTTTATTCTGAGCTCGGAAGTTATCCGCGTAGCTCAGCCAAACTTGAGGGTCTTTCTGGTGAGTATTAATCAACTCAAGATAAATCGTTTCCGCTTTATCCCATTCATTGTGCCAACGGAGCACGTCAGCGAACAACAATTGAAACTTTTCAGATTCTTGTGATTCCAAGAATGTTATTAACTCAGCGACAGGTTGTTCGATTTGTGCTTTCTGTTCTTTATCTAACGTATTGTAATCACGAACTAAGTTCGATGTTGCTGAATGACGAACCATAGAGTCTGTATCGCTCAGCAAAGGCGAAACTAACGCCCAACGATGCTCAAGTTGATATGGCGAAGAACCGATAATCGAAGCCTCACGAACTTCAGGGTTTTGATCTTTCAAACCTCTTGCCACCGCCACCAGCGCATTCTGGCTTGGATATGAAGCAAGCTCTTGCAGTGCACCAGTACGATTTTCAACAGATTGATTTTGATCTTGTGCCATGTAAGACAACTGTTGAATACGGGTTTGAGTGTCCGTCATTTCGAGCACTTGATTGATATTTTGTGCCGGTGCGTCAACGGTTTGTTGAACGCTATTGGCAGCCATTGCTGACGTTGAAATCAATGCAGACGTTGATATCAATGCGGACGTTGAAACTAATGCGGACGTTGAAACTAATAGAGCAACAGCCGTCGCTAAACTCTTCTTCATCATAGTATTACCTTAAACTGGAGAACTTAGCCTGTCCTTAGACTCGTATCTGATTAAATTTATCTTGGGCCGTTGACCCAAAAAACGAGTTAAAACTTGGTCTCGAACGTAGCTTGTTGCGCCTGTTTTGCACGATGCGCCATCAATACCGAGTCACTGAATTTGCCATGAGCCACTGAGTGCCCCATCGCACGAGCAATATAAGCCATCGACTTGTCGGCATGAGAAAAGAACTTGTGCCAACCAGCACATAAGTAGTTCAAGCCCGGTTCACCTGCGCGAGTTTTGATAAAGCGGTTTTTCGGACATTCACCATGACAAGCAAACTTGTACTCACACTGCTGACATTGACTGGTCATTGTGCGTGATTTAGCAAAACCAAACTTTTGCTGTGGTGCGCTGTACGCCAAATCATCAAGCTTCTCGTGGTGGATATTGCCAATTTTGTATTCAGGGTAAACGTAGTGGTCACAAGAGAACACATCACCGTTTGGCTCCATCGCTAGGCCTTTACCGCAGATCTCATTCAGAGTGCAAAGCGGATTCGGACGACCAATCCACGTTTCTAAGCTCGCTTCAAAATACTGAACGAACACTTTACCGATGTCGTTCTTCGCCCACTCATCAAACACAGAGATCAGGAAGTTACCCCAAGCCAAGTCCGACACACACCACGATTCCATGATCGAATCTTTATGGCCGGGGATCAGGCGTTTGTCGCCTTGTTTTAGCTGCTCACTCACTTGGGATGTTTGTGGCGCAACCGTTCTAAAGGTTTTCTGTTCAACGATAGGAATAAACTGCATTTGTGGAGACTTCACCACATCACGTAGGAAGCGATACACCTCAAGTGCATTTTGACTGGTGAGGTTATTCACACAAGTCAACGTTGCAAATTTAACTTGATGTTTGTGCAGCAACTCAACCGCCGCCATCACTTGTTTGAATGTACCACGGCCTGCTCTATTAACACGATACGCATTGTGCAGCATTTCAGGGCCATCAATACTCAAGCCAATCAGGAAGTTATTCTTTGCTAAGAATCGGCCCCAATCGTCATTCAGCAGTGTGCCATTGGTTTGTAGATCATTTGAAATCAACACACCTTCAGGCTGGTACTTTTTTTGTAGCTCAACCACTCTTTCAAAGTACGCTAAACCCAGCATAGTTGGCTCGCCGCCCTGCCATGAGAAGATAATTTCAGGCGTGTTTTGACCTTCGATATATTGTCGGATGTAGGTTTCTAGCGTCTCATCATCCATTCTTGGAGAACTGCCTTTCTTGTACTCCAACAAATCTTGCTTACTTAGGTAATAACAATATTTACAGTCAATGTTGCATGCTGCGCCAATTGGCTTAGCCATAACATGCAAGCGTTTAGACGCTTTACCATTGTATTGTGGACCTTGAGTAATGTGCATGATTTATCTACCTATCTTAGTGTCTGTAGCCATCATAATGCCTATTTCAGTCAGTGGCATGTTATACCCTTTATAACCAATAGGAATGACCTTAAACGTTAAAATTGCCCTCTATTTCGAACATTCGAGGCACGTGATGAAATTTTTCAATTACAAACAATTAGCGGCGATCAGCAGCGTCACCATGACTATTTTCCTAAGCGGCTGTGCGAGCGTGCCTACACACCCTATCGCCCAACAAATCGACCAAGAGATGGTGCTAGTTGAAGGTGGTACATTCACCATGGGTTCGAACGATCCTGAAGCGACCAAAGCAGAACAACCAGCGCGAGATATAACTGTAGATAGTTTCTACATTGCGAAGTTTGAGGTGACTCAAGAATTGTTCGAATCGGTGATGGGTTCATCTCTCAGTTATTTCCAAAACCCACAAGTTCCGGTCAATAACTTAAGTTGGCAACAGGCGAACTACTTCGTTGAACAATTGAACGAACTTACAGGTGAAGAATACCGTCTGCCGACTGAAGCTGAATGGGAATTTGCAGCGAAAGGTGGCAACAAGAGCAAAGGCTATACTTACAGTGGTTCCAATAACTTAGATGATGTTGCGTGGTACTCAGCAAATTCTAAAAATAGCGCACATCCAGTCGGGCTAAAGAAGCCAAATGAACTAGGCTTATATGACATGACCGGAAACGTGGGTGAGTTTGTGATTGATGCCTTCGATGACACCTTCTACCGATTCGGTCCAACAGACAATCCTAACAACGCAAAACACAGCGACGTTGGTTTATCACATAAATCGGTTCGCGGTGGCAGCTTTGCTTATGACGAAAACGAATCTGAAAGTTACCGTCGCGACTTCGCAAGCCAATCGATCACTATGTCAGATATGGGCCTGCGTTTAGTTAAGGATACGAACTAGCTAAAGCTGTGAGCTAGTTAAAGAATGAACTAACTAAAGGTGCCAACGGTTATGAATCAACAATCTTCACAAGCGATACTAAAATACGACTTGCACTATACACACATTAGAAATTTGACACACGTTAGAAATCTGACCAAACGTTAGAACTCTGCGGCAACGCTGAATAAGGAACTTCTATGCAATACACCAAGCTTTCAGGACTTACACTCGCGTTACTCTGTGCCTTCCCTGTCTCAGCAGCAGAGAAGCCAAATCTAGTCCTTCAAATCACGGTAGATGGCCTGCGCGCAGATCTTATCGAACGATATAAGCACAACTTCGGTGAAGGTGGTTTCCGGTACTTAATGGATGACGGTACTTACTACACCAACGCGAACTATCAACATGGCAACACGGAAACGATCGTGGGCCATGTGTCGCTTGCAACCGGCGCTCCACCGAGCGTACACGGCATGGTAGGTAACGTTTGGTATGACCGTAGCGAAGAACGTTTGGTGTATAACGTAGAAGACGGTAACTACAAAATGTTGACCTCTGGTGCGGGTGTCGATAAAGCAACTGAGATCGACCCAACTCAGAAGACAGCACAAGGTGATGGGCGATCTCCAGAGCCTATACTTGCCACCACGTTTGGTGACGAGCTGACAATTTCCAATAGTGGCAAATCAAAAGTGTTCGGTGTATCCGTGAAAGACCGCGGCGCAATCTCATTGGCGGGACACAGTGGTAAAGCCTTCTGGTTCTCCAAAGCGCAATCTGAGTTTGTCACCAGCAACTATTACTACGACGAGTATCCAGATTGGGTATCACGTTGGAACGAGAAAGCGATTGCTGCAGAGTACTCGAAACAGAAGTGGGATCTCTCATTACCACGTGAAAACTACACGCTGCAAGAGCACGATACCGAACACAAAGTGAAACTCGGTGATTTCCAACGCACCTTCCCTCACCCTTATGGCCCCGCGAGTTACAAGTACTACAGCACAACGCTAACCGTTAGCCCGGCTGGCGATGAAATCACAGAAAACTTTGCAAGCACACTGTTGATGCAAGAGAAGCTAGGTCAAGGTGACGTGACCGATTACCTGTCTGTAAGTTTCTCATCAAACGACTACGTGGTGCACTTATACGGCCCTGAAAGCCTAGAGACAGAAGACAACCTTATCAGACTTGATAAGACGATCGCCAAGCTTCTTAAAACCGTTGATCACCAAGTCGGACTAAAGAATACACTAATTGTGTTGTCTGCCGACCACGGTGTACCTGAATCTTCACCTGCGGCAAATGCGCTTGGCTTCAATCAAGCTCAATACTTCAATAAAGACACACTGCTCTCGAGTGGCGTAGAGCAAAGGTTGAAGGATGAGTTTGGTTTATCCAAAGACGCAATACGCTTGTACGCACAGCCTTATATTTATCTGAATCACGATTTAATCGCAGAGAAGAAACTTGACCTAGCTAAAGTACAGGAAGCGATCGCCGATGAAATAGCGAAAGTGAAGGGAGTGGCGTTTGCCGTATCAAGCAGTGATATCGCGGCAAACCGAGTACCTGATACTCATGTAATGCAGCTCATTAAGAACAACTACCACCCAGCTCGTTCTGGCGATGTGTATGTGGTATTTGCTCCACGTAGCTACATTAACGACATGGAAGGCCTTCAAATCGCCTCGACTCATGGCTCGCCATGGAAGTACGATACACATGTCCCTGTCATCTTCGCAGGCTACGACGTTGAAGCTCAGAAAATCTCGCGTGCAATCACGCCATACGACATTGCACCAACGCTTTCGAATAAACTGGGTATCACTCAACCAAGTGGTTCAATTGGAGAAGTTCTCCAAGAAATTACCGAATAAAAGATGTCATTGAGGTTTCTTAGTTTTAATGTCGAAACCCACACCAAGTAAAAGAGCCACTTATCAATTCAGACTGATTCAGTCAAAACAGATAAGCGGCTCTTTTTGATTGCCTGTTGTTAGGTCGAAATCCAATCAACGTATGTCAGTGCTAGGAATAACGGCTATTCACACAAACATTTTCCATTAAACTCCCTTTAAAGGTTAACTTGATATGTCTTTTGCTGCCGCTTTGATCTTAGCCCGCAACCACTTGTGGCTAGGTTCATTAGTGCGACTCGGGTGCCAAATCATACACATATCGAGGTCTTCCAATTCGAATGGCAGTGGTAGTGTTTTAACCGCGTACTTTTCAGAAAAACAACGCACCGATGACATAGGTAACACTCCGATGTAATCAGAGCCCTCAATAACTGGAAGCATCTCAACAACACCCGCAGCACGATAGACTATTCTTCGTTTTTCAAGGTCACTGTAGTGTTCAGAACTCAATAAGCTTTTACGTGCATGCCAACGAGATACAACCACATGCTCAACTGATAAGAACTGCTCCATATCAATCGTATCACCAATCGTAGGATGGTCTTTGCGGCAAACGACCACCAGCTCCTCTTTAGAAATCACCTCATGCTTGAGCATGGTTCTTCCTTTAGGTGTCATATCGATAATAACATCATGTCTTTGAAGCCTTAAATCAGACTCGTAATCTTCCGTAAATAGAGGGTGAATTTCTAACGCGATACCAGGTGCAACTTGGCTGATTAACTGCATCACTCTTGGCATCATTTCGTAGCTCGCCGCCGAGACGCAGGCAATTGAATACACGCGCCCTGAAGTTTTGGGGTCGAAATCTCTTGATGCGGATAAGGTAGACGTAAAGTTTTTTAGCGCAGCGGCCATTGCCGGGTAGATATCAATAGCGAATGTGGTTGGCTCTACGCCTGATGTGGTTCGGTGAAACAGTGGCTCGTCATAGATATCTCGCAACCGTGCAAGCGCTTTGCTCACAGCAGGTTGGCTTATATCCATGCGATTAGCAGCCCTAGATAAGTTCTGCTCTTCATAGATAGCAACAAATATAGGAATTAAATTGAGTTCGGTGCTTTTCATACAGTTCCATATTAAAGAAGCAGGTCCCCTATAGTAGAGAGCCTGCCGATTTTGTTCGATGCGAATGACTAAAGTTTGCTACTTAGTTCTATCTTTTAAGTCTGGCAAGGCTTTAGGGATTTTCAAGCGGTCGAAAATTGAACGAGAATTGCTTGAGTTTGATGTGTCATTGGGTAAGTTACGTAACCCTCTCCACAAACGAGTAAATACGTTTTTGTCTTCTCGCCCTTGTTGGAGGGATTCACTGTCTTCTATCCAACGCTTTTGTTCGTTCGCTTTACCCAGTTGCTCTTTACTTAGCTGCGCTTTATCCAGCTCTAGCTGAGAGGTTTCGTTTCGTAATTGACGATAGATAAAGGTTCTCAATGCGGGCCAATTATTTTGCTTAAGCAAACGACGCAATACCAACCAACTTGGTGTTGGTCGATTTTTGTAATAGCGCTTCGCCGCAACGAATAACATGCCACATAAGACCACTGCCAAACCAATGTTTATAAAGACCGACATGTAAGCTTTGATGAAGGATTGGAATGTGTGTTTTGCTTCAAACACTTCGCCTTTTATTACCACGCTCTCAAGACGCTGTTTTTTGCTGTCCCACCACTGGAATGTGAACTCCGGTAAGGTAAACTCACCACCTTGCTGAATCACATAAACCGTCTCTTCAATTCTACTGGAACGGTAGTCACCACGTTCTTGTGTGTCATCTAAACGATTAGGTTGCGGGTAAGCTTGATATTGCTGTGTCGATTCATTGGTCAACACATTGGGAAGTAACACCGACAAACTGTCTTTCGCTTTGATGGTCACGGTTCGAGTAACCGCATCACCCACTTTTAAGTCTTCGCTCGAACGTTGCCATTGCTGCTCAACATCCACGTCTGTCGCTGAAAACCAAGGCGATTCATCGCTTAACAAACCAGACGGTAATGAGGCTTCAAACTTAATCGGCTGCGTATAAAGCGTGCCACCAACGTTTGACCCATCAGGAGCTGACACTTGAATACGAACCGGTACGGTTGGAATCACAAACTCGCCAGAAGTCATCGGATAAAGCGTCACTTCCCAACGTTGACGCGACCATGTAGTGCCATTGACCCGTTCCGTGTAATTAGTCGCGAGTTGGTTACGTTGCTTAGCGATCACGTTAGGGATTTCGATACTGCCGATTCGAGTCCCTCCCGTTAACCAACGCGGCGTCGCCACCTCAATATTCAGAATTACCTGCTCATTAACGCTCACTTTAGTCGGCGTTATCTTATCGCCTGACTTCGGTTTGTCTCCAACCCAAGCGATCAGTTCAACATCACCACTCTTCTGCAGATCATAGATATCCGTCGCAGAAGCAAGTGTAGGGAAAACAGTGCTAATCAATAGAACCATCGACACAAGCAAGGTCTTGGTTAGTTTAAAGGATTCTGAGCGCCCTACCTTTACTTGAATCAATTCAAGAGCTAAATCATGTCGACTCATTGGGTTTGCTCCTGTTTTGGCGTCTGTTCTTGTTTTCGCATCTGCTCGATCGAAGGCGCAGGATCTCTTAACTGAATTTGGAATTTGGATTTCAAGAAGAACTTAGGATCGGCTTCTACTCGCTTCAACCACTTGTCGGCAAGCTCTTGGCTACCCAAAATCTCATTCGCGTTAAGTGTTTCCTTAAGCATCAATTCCGCTACCGTTTCCTCGTCTGCACCATCACCCGTGCGCGGCTGGTCGTCATCTAATTCTAAAGATTCTTCAGGGCCATCAGTTGTGCCTGATTGGCTTTCACTGGTGCGATTAACCTCTTCGACAATGCCACTAAGCACAGCAAGATTGTTCTCCACATCCGTTCTTAGTTCTGGTGACAGACCCTCTTTCTCGCTTAATGACTTCAAAAGGTCTCGCGCGGCAAGGTATTCTCGCTGTCGAGCTAAAGCACTCGCGGCGTTATACAAACCATAATCGGTTTTGGTTTGTAAAAAGGCACTGTGAGCTAACTTAAAATCACGAGCATAGTAGTAAGCCGCGCCCTTTCGCATTGGGTCAGTAAAATGTTTTGCCGCTTCAAGGTATTCCTTCTGGTTCAACAGGCGTTGACCTTGCTGGTCGGGCGTTAACCATAAATCCCACCACCATTGGGCTGTTTTATCCCAAACCGTAACCGACTCCACCACAACGGGTTTCTCAGCAGTTAAGTTGACTGTTTTCGCAAAAGTGCTTGGTGAATAAATGCTGCCCGAAATCACTAGACCAACGACACACCACTGCACCAGCCATCCTTTTCTGAACCACAACAACATGATAATCGCCATTGGGATAAGCAAGCCATAGCCCATGTCTTTCCAAGGCATTGAAGATTCGCCGTTGAGCTGCATGTTTCTTTCAACCGCTCTGTTCAGTTGTTGGATATCCGAATCATCAACGGTCACCTCAACCACTCGTCCACCCGTCTTACTCGCTAAGTTACGCAGTGAATCTAGGTCGACTGGGTTATCGCTCACCACATTACTGTTTCCTGCGGCGAGAATGAGCAACTGATACGGATTGTCGTTAAAGAAACTCTCGTACGCCCTAATGGTGCTTGGGTTGACACCATCTGATACCAGCAGTACAGAAGAGCCTAACTCACCAGACAGTTGTTGATTAATCAATGGCAGTGCTTCTTCTGCTGACTTACCTGATACCGGCATGATATCGGGTGTGATAGCCGCTAGAAACGGTTCGAATACCTTGCTGTCTTGAGTAACGGGCATCGCGACGTGTGCGCTGCCTGCGTAAACAACTAAGCCCGTATTACCGCCTTTCCGAGCTGCTAATAAGTCTCTAATCTTCTGCTTAGATCGTTCCAAGCGACTCGGTGGTAAGTCTTTAGCGAGCATAGATTCACTGTTATCAAGCACAACCAACATCGACGCTTTGTCTTCACCAAAAGGCGAAGCCTCACGTTGCCATGTTGGGCCAGAACAGATAATGATGGCGATAGTTACAATCACCACCAATAGCTTCAATGGCAGCTGCCTACGCCAGCCTGTTTCACCAATGGTCAATGCATCACGTAAGTGTGCAGGTAGAATGTCTTTCCACGTTGGTTTGGTCTCTTCTCTCCAACGAACCCATAACAGGAAGAACATCGGAATAAAGGCCAACAACCACAAAGGTCGGATAAAATGAAACTGGGTAAAGAACTGTTGCAGAGTGAGAGAATCAGGCATCATCCTCTCCTTTCAATTTTTTAGTTTTAGAAGCCAAAAGCGACCTTCTACGTAAAGTCGCCAGACTAAAGGCAGTCAGATACATCACAACAACAATCGCCATTAAGTAATGGTGCAGCCCCTGTTTAGGGCGATAAGTGGTACTTTCATATAATTGTGGTTCTAGCTCACCAATCTGAGCGTAGGCTTTGGTAAGTTCGTCGCGGTTAAGTGCCTCAAAGGCTTCACCACCGGATTCTTGCGCTACTCGTTTGATGGTTTCCATATCCAACGCCACTTCTCCCACGGTTTGAGGATCACCCATGGCGATAACGTGAATACGAACGCCTTTCGCCTTGGCGACTTTGGCGGCATCAATCGGTTCAACAAAGCTTCCGGTGTCATTACCGTCGGTTAATACGATCACGACTTTCTCTTTCACGTTGGCATCAACACTTGAATCTTGAACGGCAGCACTTTGCTTCTCACTTTGCTCAAACACCTTAATCGCAAGACCAATCGCATCACCTAAGTGCGTGCTTTGCCCTGCCATCGCGACATCGGTTTGATTAAGCAGTTCAAGCCATACATCTTGGTCGGCGGTAAATGGCGTTTGTACAAACGCTGCATCACCAAACAAGATCAAACCGAGTCGGTCCCCTTTTCTGGTTTTCGCGAAATCGGCTAACACCTCTTTGGTCGCATCTAAGCGAGAGATTTTATCCCCTTGTTTAGACGTAAAATCTTGTTCAGCCATTGAGCCAGACAAATCGACAACCACCATCACGTCGCGACCTAATTGTTCACGAACTTGTGGCTCACCAAGAATGGTAGGTTTCGCTAATGCGCAGATCACTAATACCCAGGTAATGATCAGCGTAGTGCGTTGCCACCAGCTTGGTGTTAATTGGCTTGCACCTTCTGATGGAGCCTCGCCAATCGCTTCAACCAACTCACTGAAAAATGGCACCTTGATGGCCATTTGTTTAGTGCGATAAGCAGGTACGGCGAAGTAAACGAGTAAAGGCAAAGGTAGTGCGATAAACCACAGTGGGTGCGCAAATTCAAAGCTGGCAGATAAAACATCAAACATTGTCTTGCCCCTCAGCCATTACCTGTACATTCGGTTTTGTTCGTACATCGGGTTTATGAAGCTTTAGCCACATCATCGCGGTTTGAATTACCTCTAATCGCTGTTCAAAGCTCAGACGCACATTAGGGTCAATTAGGCTTTGCATCCATAATTCCGAAACTTCATCGGCAAAGAACGCATTGCTCTTTTCACTCGCGTTAGCGTTAACAGGCAGATAGGCATTCAAACGGTTTACATAAGCTTGGCCAAACAACTTAGCATTGCTGCTGTCTAGGTAGCGAAGCACCACTTTAAGGACTTTAAAGGTTCGTTCGGTTGAGTTCTTGTCTCGTGCATCCAATACCATGAGCTCTTGAAGCGCTTCTTTACGATAACGGTTATTCCACCACCTTAACGCCAAGCGATAAGCCAGATAGATGGCGACCAATAACAGAATAACGCCGAGGATCTTCCAACCAATGGTTTGCGGCATCCAGCTCACGCTCTCGGGAATGGCGACATCATGTAGGTCGCGAAGGATATAAGTACTTGGAGGCGTATGTTCAACGGCCATCTAGCGCCCTCCCACTAGCTTTTGCAGCTGTGAAATGTGATTGCCTGACGTGTCTAATTCGATATAAGGAAGGTTTTTCATCGCCATCAATTTAGCAAGCGACTGTTTCTGGAGTGCCGCTTTTTGGGCAAGGCTTTCACTTGCGAGGTTAACCTTAGATTGGCTATCCAGATTAAGTTGAAAGCGACCATCACCCACCACCCAATTTGCGCTTGCAAGATCTTGAGGCAATGATTGTTCTAATGGATCGGTCACCATAATGGCTAAGATATCGTTGTGTTGTTGCAGTTGCTTTAGTCGGTCAAGATGTTGCTCTTGGCAATCTCGCCAATCACTAATAAAGATTAAGGTCGACTGCTTTAATCTCATGCGTTTGATCAGTTCAATCCACTGGCTAAACCCAACACCTTCGCTGTCGCTCACACTGACACCTAAGCTTTGATTGGCTTTGGTGAGGTGTTTTAGTTGAGCCAATAAGTCCGATTGAGAACGCTGCGCTTTGGTATGAAAGAGCTTTTGGTGTGAAGCTAAAACGAAGCCGACACGGTCACCATCTTTCAGCACTCGCCATCCACACAATGCTGCGACTTCGGCGGCCACAACAGATTTCATAGTGTTTTGAGAAGCAAAGAACATCGAGCTGCGCTGATCAACACAGATCATCACATTACGGTCTTTCTCTTCGGTATAACTACGAACATGAGGTTTGCCTGTTCGCATCGTGACTTTCCAATCGAGATTACGAATGTCATCACCAAGTTGGTAGTGACGTAGCTCCTCGAAATTCAAACCTCGACCTCGGAACAATGAGTTGTGTCTACCCGACAGCACACTACCCGCCTTTAGATGAGGCAGTAGAGAAAACGACTCAGCTTGAGCCTGAATTCGCACTAACCTTGAATAATCACAGTACAAACGTGGATCAAGGCCTTGCGATTTGGGAGCTTGTGTTGGCTTCGCCATGACGCCCCCTAGTTATCCAATCTCAACATTATCGAGCAGTTCTTCAACCACTCTTTGATGGTCAACACCATCGGCCAATGCATCGTAAGACAGCGAGAATCGGTGACCTAACACGGTTGGCAACATGGCACGCACATCGTCTAACGTGACGTGGTCACGCCCTTGCAGCCACGCATAAGCGCGAGCGCATTTATCCAATGAAATAGATGCACGAGGGCTTGAACCAATTTCAATCCATTTCGATAAGTCTGATTCTGGGTAACGCTCTGGCTTACGAGTCGCCATCACCAAAGCCACAATGTAGTTCTCAACTAAATCGGAAACGGCAATATCTGGAAGTTGGCGGCGAGCTTCAAGTACCAACTCAGGTTCAATATGCTCTGGAGTGACTAATTCCGAACTCGTCTCGCTACCGAGCTCCTCACTGCGCACAAGTCGAATGATGTCGCGTTCAGCTTCATCTTCTGGATAGTCGACCGTCACTTTCATGATAAAACGGTCCATTTGTGCTTCAGGCAGTGGATACGTACCTTCTTGCTCTACTGGGTTTTGCGTAGCGAGCACCATGAATAGCTCTGGAAGAATATGAGTTTGACCACCCACCGTAATCGTTCCTTCCGCCATGGCTTCAAGCAGAGCCGCTTGTACCTTTGCAGGAGCACGGTTCACTTCATCGGCTAAAACAATACTGTTGAAAATAGGACCCGGTTGAAAGTGCAACTGAGGCTTTCCATCAAGCTCTTGATACACTTCTGTACCGGTTACATCTGATGGCAGCAGGTCAGGCGTAAACTGAATTCGACCAAAACTGGTGTTCAGTAGGTTCGCCAGTGATTTCACTGAACGAGTTTTCGCTGTACCGGGAAGTCCCTCTAAAAGCACATGCCCATTAGTCAATAACCCTATCACCAGAGCCCGAACGACGTGGCTCTGACCGATAACATTTTTCTCTGTTTGTTCAATCAGTTGGTTTATTGCTTGTTGCGCATGGTTCATAGGTCTTCCCTTAATTCAATCTGGCTGCGTACATCCTACTCACAAGCCCCATAACTATTAGTTATACACGTGATAATTGTTCATCAGCGCGATAAGTTATAAACGTGATAATTGCTCATAAGCGCGATAATTGGTTACAAGCGGAATAAGCAGCAAGCACCATAGCCAAGCTCACCTCATCGCTTTATTTAAACTTAGCTTTCAATTGGTTAATGGCCTCCGGCGGTGCCACTTTGCTCAGTGATGAAATACATTGCTCAAACGCCTTTGGTACGCCCGGTATATGGCTGTTTCGCGCCAACACTTCACACTGGGCATACAAGTGCTGTGGGTTGCGGCTAAATTGGTAAGCCTTGTGCAGTGATTGACTTGCCGCAAGTACATCCGATTTCTCCAAAGCCAATCCGTACACATACCAATATTGTGGGTCGGTTTGTGCAGTTTCAGCAGCTTGCTTAAGGTACTCCGTTGCTTGTTCGTAATCTTTCACACGAAGCAGAGATAAGCCTGTGCTGTATGGCAATACACTCGATCTCGGCTGAGCTTCAATACCTTGCTTCAATGTCGACAGCGCTTTTGCTTCGTTACCTTGCGCTCGATACAAATCCGCTAAGTTGGCGTAGCTGTTTTCGAAATAAGGCTCGATTTCGATAGCACCTTGATAAAACTCAATCGCTTTTTGATATTGGCCTAGATCGCGGTAAACGTTGCCTAGGTTAGTACGTCCAAATCCTCTATCGGAATTAAATTGCTGTATCTCAATGTACTCTTCCAATGCAGGCTTGATTTGGTCTTTCTGCAGAGGATTCATTTCTCCCCAGTAACGCACTAATGCACCTGCGGTTTCTGAACGAATCGACAATACAGGGTCTTTCAGTAGCGGTTCTAAAATCTGCCAACGGTCAGTGAATGGGAAACCAGACGAGCCTTGCACAACGCCCAAACGGATCATTTCATCATCATGTTTCACCGCTCTTGCTAGCGAGATAAGCGTATTCTTACCCGTATTGCCGCCCAAACGTTCTAAGCTCGATGCACGAATGATATTGCTTAAGCTAGAGTCCTGAGCCGAGTATGCCAACGCATCCTCTGCCCCTCTGTGCCCTATTGAGTCAGCATAAAAGGCAACGGCAAAGTGCTGCTGATTACGATACTTAGAATCTGGGAACCACTCACCGATTTGCTTATCTGCCCACTGGTCGGTTTGATCTTCATGACAGCTAGTACACACGTTCGGCGTTTTAATATGTTGGCTAATATCAGGACGCGGGATATGCCAACTATGGTCACGTCTTGGGTCGACCTCCATGTAAGTCGTCTCAGGCATGTGACAAGTCGTACATTGTGAAGCTTCGGTATTCGCCTCGTGGAAGGTGTGCTTTTCAGGCGTGTATTCAGAAGCAATGTGACATTGGCTACATACAGCTTCCTCTGCAATTTTTAATTCTGCGGTATGGGGATCGTGGCAGTTAGTACATGTGACGCCTTTTTCAGCCATCACTGATTGAAGGAAAGATCCGTAAACGTAATCTTCATCGTAGATTTGACCATCGTTATGGTAAAGCTCAGGAGTAATCAAACTTAGACGATACTCATCAAAGAAAGACCCGTTAACGTGATCTCCAGTTTCATTTAACTGAGTACGTCTGCTGTGGCATTGCGCACAGGTTTGAACCTGATTGGTATGGATGATGTCTTTTGGTTGTAGGGTTGAGTTGCCCTCTTGGTAGATCCATTCTTTCACCGATTTCGACAAGTCGCGATCAAAGCCATAATGCGCGGAGGCTTGAACATCCTTTTCGCCGTTGGCTTTTACTGACTTGTAATTTGCTAGCTGGGCTTGTTTAACGTGCTCGCTTGCAGGGCCATGACAGGCTTCACAACCGACATTAATCTCAGACCAAGTTGTGTTATAGGTATTACTCGCGCTGTCGTAGTTTTTCTCTAGATTCGTTGAGTGGCAATCGGCACACATGAAGTTCCAGTTTTGACCGCTGTTGGTCCAGTAGAATTCATCAGTGTTGGTGGTATCCGGGTAGAGGTTAAACCAGCGTTGACCGCCTTCGCCCTCAGTGCGAGAGTCCCAAGCGAAAGGAATCAACTGTACTCGACCGTCTTCAAACTCAACCATGTACTGTTGTAATGGTTCAAAGGCAAAGGTATAGCTGATTTTGTAATCTTTGAATTGCCCGTCTGGGCCTTCGATATTGACCCAGAACTCTTCACCCTTGCGAAAAAATCGGTTGGGTTTACCGCCATGAGTGACCGTTTGATCGTTGAAATCGCCTAATACAGATTCATCTGTAGCGTGTTTCATCGCCATGTCATGATGAGAGCCTTGCCACGCTTCCACTTCTTCGCTGTGACAGTCAACGCATGCTTCAGAACCGACATACGTAGCCTTGGGAGAGCTGGCATCTAAAGTTCCTGAACCAATAAGCGTAGCTTCAGTCGCTGGAGCTTGTTCATTAGCATACACATTGACACTGAGTGTCGACAACATAGGTAAAGACAACATTGCGGATAATACTGCAACTCGCTGGTGTTTCAATCCGTTCACTAGTGAGCACAACCATGCAGACATAACATTCCTTGTTTTTATACATCCTTATGCTTAATAAGGTAGACGTAAAAACAATGAATTTACAATTATTTAGTGGCAGTGAGCTTGATTGTTGTGACTCATATTCACGACTGGTATTTACTCATCGATATGCGCATAAAAAAAAGAGCTCCGAAGAGCTCTTTCGTGTTAGCAGTTTCATCAAACTATCAGTTTCAATAAACCAAAGCTTACTTATTATGGTTCTCTTGAAGTTTCTCCATAACCTGATCCAAGCTAAAGCTCGCTGCTTTTTGGCGTGGCGGGTATTCAGCAAAGGTTTCTAAGAACTTGCCAACATACGCTTGAGCAGGAACAAACATATAAGCATGGTCTAACAACCAGTCATAGTAAGTATTCGATGTGATATCTGCGTTTTCGTATGGGTCCATTCGGAGGTTAAACAGCTTAGGAAGACGTAACGTTACAAACGGTTCTGCCCAAATTTGCATGGTACCCGTCGCACGCTGCTCCATGAACACCGCTTTCCATTGGTTGTAACGAAGTGCCGCAAGGTCACCGTCATCGGTAAAGTAGAATATCTCCGAACGACGGCCTTTCTCTTCTTCTCCGGTTAGGTAAGGAAGGAAGTTGTAACCATCTAGGTGCACTTTAAACGTTTTATCACCCGCAGTATGACCTTTCAGTAGTTTCTCTTTGATCTGATCATCACCAGCAGCTGCAACGAAGGTTGGCATCCAGTCCATGTGGTGCATGATTTCATTTGAAACACTGCCCGGTTCAATCTTTCCTGGCCAACGAACCATTGCTGGTACACGGTATGCGCCTTCCCAGTTGGTGTTTTTCTCACCACGGAACGGCGTTGTACCGGCATCAGGCCAAGAGTTCATGTGTGGACCGTTATCCGTTGAGTAGAAAACGATGGTGTTGTCTTTGATGCCCAACTCATCCACTTGCTTCAATAGTTGTCCAACGTGTCGATCGTGCTCAACCATACCATCAGCGTAATTACTGATGCCGGTTACACCTTTGCTATCTGGCTGCACGTGCGTTCTAAAGTGCATTCTTGTTGCGTTCCACCAAACGAAGAATGGTTTGTCCGCTTTCACTGCGCGATCCATGAAATCAAGTGCCGCGTCTAGTGTTTCTTCATCGACCGTTTCCATACGCTTACGCGTTAGTGGGCCTGTATCTTCAATCTTGCCATCAGCGAATGATTTGATCACACCACGAGGGCCAAATTTCTTACGGAACTCTGGGTCAGTTGGGTAATCTTCATTCTCCGGTTCTTCTTCAGCATTCAGGTGGTAAAGGTTGCCAAAAAATTCGTCAAACCCGTGTGCTGTTGGAAGGAATTCATCTTTATCGCCAAGGTGGTTTTTACCAAATTGACCTGTCATGTACCCCATAGGTTTAAGCATTTCTGCAATCGTTGCATCCTCCGCTTGCAAACCAATGTCTGCTCCTGGAAGGCCTACTTTACTTAAACCCGTTCGTAATACACTTTGACCCGTGATGAACGTTGAGCGACCTGCGGTACAAGACTGCTCCGCATAATAATCGGTAAACATCATGCCTTCTTTGGCGATGCTATCAATATTTGGAGTGCGGTAACCCATTAAGCCAAATGTGTACGCACTCACATTGGATTGACCAATGTCGTCCCCCCAAATGACCAATATATTTGGCTTTTCTGCTGCAAAAGTGGCGCTAGACGCGGCCATCATTGCTGTACCCAAAATCGCTAATCGACGTTTAGCGCCATACTTCGCTGTCATAGAAACCTCTTCGTAAGTTATTTGCATCCTGCCCTACAACGTATAGTTCATTTTTTGCGCATACGCGAGATTACCTAAGCTATTAATATTTTTGTCATTTTCATCGAGATATGGATACAGAAGTCATCGATAAGGTTTACGGCAACAAACATGATAAGGATCACACATACAAACTAAGGGGTTGTTCTGGTAACACACTAGAACTGATATTAATCAATAAGTTAACTAGACATCATAACGATTGGTTATAAGCACTATAAAAGGACGGAACGGAATTTTGAGAATAACATTTGCTCATCGATGTGTTGTTCTAACGCATTAATCTTAAAAGTGAATTGGAGTCCTTATGGGTACTAAAATTAATAAACTAGCATTAGGTGTTGGCTTATTAGCAGCTTCTTCAGCGGCAACAGCAGCAGAAAAACCAAACATTCTTGCTATCTGGGGTGATGACATTGGTGTATTCAACATCAGTGCATACAACAACGGTATGATGGGTTACGAAACACCTAACATCGACCGTATTGCTAACGAAGGCGCACTATTTACTGACCACTACGGTCAACAATCGTGTACTGCTGGCCGTGCTGCATTCCTAACCGGTCAAGAACCTTTCCGTACAGGTCTACTGACTATCGGTATGCCGGGCTCTGACCATGGTATCCCTGATTGGGCTCCAACTATCGCAGACCTTCTTAAAGAACAGGGCTACATGACAGCTCAGTTCGGTAAAAACCACATGGGTGACCAAGATAAGCATCTTCCAACGAACCACGGTTTCGACCAGTTCTTTGGTAACCTTTATCACCTAAATGCGGAAGAAGAGCCAGAGACATACTACTACCCTAAAGATCCTGAGTTCCGTAAGAACTTTGGCCCTCGTGGTGTAATCAAGTCGACTTCTGACGGTAAGATTGAAGATACAGGCCCTATGACGCGTAAGCGTATGGAGCACGCGGATGAAGAGTTCCTAGAAGAATCATTAGCATTCATGGAAAAAGCAGTGAAAGCTGACAAACCATTCTTCATCTGGCACAACACGACTCGCATGCACGTTTGGACTCGTCTACAAGAAAAATACCAAGGCGCGTCGGGTATCAGCATCTACGCAGACGGCATGTTAGAGCACGATGACCAAGTTGGTGTGCTTCTAGACAAGCTTGATGAGCTTAAAATCGCAGACAACACCATCGTAATCTACTCTACCGATAACGGTGCAGAGACAGTATCTTGGCCTGATGGTGGTGCAACTTACTTCCACGGTGAGAAAGGTACAACTTACGAAGGTGGTATGCGTGTTCCTCAGCTAGTTCGCTGGCCTGGTACTATCAAGCCGGGAACTAAGATCAACGACATCATGGGTCACCAAGACTGGATCCCGACTCTACTAGCAGCCGCTGGTGATGATAAAGTGGTTGAGAAACTAGCGTCTGATAAAGGTGCGACTTACAACGGTAAAAACTGGCGTGTACACCTAGATGGTTACAACTTCCTACCTTACTTCCAAGGTAAAGAAGAGCAAGGCCCTCGTGATAGCATGCTTTACTTCTCTGCTAACGCTGAACTAAATGCGGTACGTTGGAATGACTTCAAAATTTCTTTCGCAGTAATGGACGGGAACATTGTTGATGCAGTTCGCTTCCAACCAAACTGGCCTCAAGTCGTTCATCTACGTGCTGACCCATTCGAAAAAGCACCACACGAATCGGGCATGTACCTACGCTGGATGGCAGACAACATGTGGTTGTTCGTACCAGTAGGCGGCAAAGTACAAGAGTTCATGAACACGCTACCTGACTACCCTATGCAGCAAAGCCAAGTGTTGAACCCTGGTAACTTCAACCAGAATGCTTACATGCTTCAAGGTAAACTTAAGCAACTAGAAGCGGCAGCAGCGCAAGCTAAATAATTAGCTAAAGCTTAACCAACCCTAGGAAAGTGAAACCAAGCCGTGATAGCTCAAGCGCTATCACGGCTTTTCAGTATATCAACAATGAAAACTGTCCCACATAAGCCTTTAACAAACGAGTGACGAACAAGGTTATCCGCATACATTTACTCGCATAGCCTTGTAGCTCGCCTCGTTTATGACCGTTACGTTAAGATTACGCAAATTTTTTCAAATCCCACGGACATCACTTGAAATACAGAGATATGCGTGCGATTGTATTTTAACTCACCCTAACAACTGTATGATTATGAAGACAATCCAAAGCATTGCCCTACTCTCAGCTATCGTTGCTGCACCTTCAGTATTAGCTGACGTTGAAATCCAAGTTCCATCCAGTGTTGATATTCTAGCGGTTAACGAAGCTAAGCCTGACTTAGACGGCGGCTTATTCTCTTCTCATAAAACACTGACGTTACCAGATGGCCAAAACCAAATCGTATTCCAATATCAACTTGCATTTGATAAAGGTAACGATCGTGAATTCGTAGACAGCGACGCTGTTATCGCAACATTCGATGCGACTGATACCACACTGACTTTCGACCTGCCAAAATACCGCAACACAGCAGAAGCAAAATCTGGGTTTAAGAACTTAAAGTGGAGCCTTGTTGACGAGAACCAGAATGAAATCAGCGTTAAGCAAGACAAGCTAGTTAAAGACGGTATGCAAATTGGACGTAAATACCCTCAAGAAGCAAAAGAATACAACCAGCAAGGCGGCATTGCTGCACTAGCTATAGGTACAACAGCGGCGGTTGTTCAACCTGTAACACTTCCAGCAAAAATTGATGGAAATGCGGCTAACACAGCTGAAGAAATGTTGTATTTTTGGTACGAAAAAGCCGATGCTGAAACGAAGCAGAAATTCAAAGATTACGTGAACAAGTAGATTCGATTACGAACAAGTCTATAAAATATCTCGTTCAAACCAAAGAAGCTGGCACACTGCCAGCTTCTTTGATTTCATCTAAATAGGACGTTATAGGTGTAACAATCAACGATAATCAGGTCTAATCCTCGACATCAACAACATATCAATGTATTTCCCGCCTTTGAATGTACTCAGCCTTTTAGTGCCTTCTAACTGAAAACCTACTCGTTCATACAAAGCAATGGCAGCGTTGTTATCGGCATGAACCTCTAGCTCCAGACGGACCAGATTAAGCCAATTATCAGCCTGATTAATCGCTTCTTTCATTAATGCCTTCCCAACCCCTTTGCCGTGTGCATCAGGGTGAATCGCAATCCCTAAGCCAGCACTATGTCGGTCTCTCACCTTAGTCGTCATGAATAAGGTAATGTGCCCAACGACTTTACCTGACACTTCTGCGACTAAAGTGAAATGGTCTGAATGACCAAACAATCGCTCCACTTGATCAGAGCTAAGGAAAGGTTTTTGTGAGGTATTTTCTGATACTGATGAATGACGATAAATATCAAAAATGTCTTGGTTGTCTGTGGTTTCAAGATGTCTAATTTGTATTTCCAAAGTGATTCCTTACTGTCTATTACTATCCTTAAGCTAATTTTCATATTACGGATAGCAACGAGTAGCTACAACCGTAAGTGACAGAAATAATTGAATAATCGTCATAGCCCATAAAACAGTCGCCACAGCCCATAAATAACAAACTCAAATACTAAAAATGCACCATTGAAGTCCCTCACTCGCCTGTTCATAGAGTAAAGTTCGCTCTCGAATCAAATAGCTCAAAGGTATAATAATACCAATCGTAGTAAATAACTGTTCACCCTAGCTTGTTAAAAATCTCGATAACGTCGTTAGGTTTTTTGATTGTAGAATAACTACTTATCGAAACTATTTATTGAAAAGAGCAGCCTTGTTCTCAAGCTTTTTTCCTGCGCTATTTTTGATCACTTACTTACTGTGATTGGTATAAATTGATCCATCGCTTTGAGCCTTTCGTAATACCTGACGAAAATAACGGACAAACTCAAAGGATTCCAACATGATTAATAAAATTAGTAAGTCTCTATCTCTTCTTGTCGCTGCACTTTTTTTTAGTGCATTCGCTAACGCCAATCATCATGAGATGAAAAAAGATATCGTCGATGTCGCAGTAGGAAATGGCTCTTTCAATACACTTGTTGCTGCTGTTAAAGCGGGTGGACTTGTAGATACTTTGAAAGGAGAAGGACCTTTTACCGTTTTCGCTCCAACCGATGAAGCATTTGCCAAGTTGCCAGATGGTACTGTCGATATGCTTTTGAAACCGGAAAACAAAGACAAATTAGTCGCCGTGCTAACTTATCATGTAGTCGCAGGGAAAGTGATGGCGGCAGACGTTATGAAAATAGACAAAGCGACAACAATTCAAGGTCAAAACGTGATGATAAGCGTAAGCGATGGCACGGTTATGATTAACAATGCGAAAGTGATTGCGGCTGATGTGGAAGCAAGCAATGGTGTAATCCACGTAATTGATACGGTCTTGCTCCCGAAATAATCAAATAGAAAGAAAGTCTCAGGCAAACCAAACTCTTTGAGGGTGTGACAGTTCACACCCTTTTTAACCTACTGGGCTAAGCGTTGAGCATATCCAATTTTACCTACACTAGACATAACGTTAATGGCTACTTAGTGGTTTTCTCCATCACGTAATTAGTCAGCTTAACGCCACGTATTTCGACTTCCTGTTCATTCACTAACTTAAAGCCAAGGTGCTCATAGAAAGGCCTAGCGGTAATACTCACCTCAGAGAAGTATCTCGATACACCACGAAATCGACCAATCTCGAATACATGCTCCATCAAAGCTCGCCCTACACCTTTACCTCGATATTCATGATGACAAAAGAAGTGATCTATCAACCCATTCGGTTGCAAGTCAGTATAGCCAACAATGTGGCCATCCAACTCCGCTACAAAAGGTTGGATACGATGCAGACACTTTTCCCACACCTCGGAGTCAAAGTCACTTGGAGCCCAAGCCTCAACTTGTTCTTGAGAATAGTCACGAACATTAATATTTCGGACGGTATGGAAATAGATCTCCCATAATGCTTTGGCATCACTAACTTGGTAATTTCGAATTCTAACCACGACACAGTCCTTTCATGTATTGCTGATTGCCTATTCACTACTTGATAGCAATACTAACGATAAAACACAGCTAGCCAAATAGTCACAACGTCTCTATCCGTACCAATAACCTTGTGCTTCTCTCTCGCGGCAATATTGATGTAATCCCCTTTAGACAAGGTAACGACACGTCCGTCTTCGAACTCAATAACACCTTGCCCCTCTACCACCATAACCCATTCGTTTTCATCTTGGTCATACCAACCTTGTTCTGGAGAACTGTGCCCATGAGATATTATTCTTTCAATCCGCACATTCTCAGTAGTAATGATGTCGTTGAAGATTTCGTCGGGTATTGACGAAGGCACATTCGAGTAGATATTTGACATCGCTCTCTCCTAATCCTTGTTAGATGAATATGGTGCAGTGCTTTATCGTTTTATCGTTTTATCGTTTTATCTAAAGCCTAGCTTCCTGAGCTCCTGAGCTATAAGCCCTAAGCCACAGCACTTTTTCTGAAATAGAAACGATAATAGCCAACCAAGTTACTGCAGATAAATAGCGCTTCCATCAGTACAGCAGTTGGAGAACCAACTAAGTAATTGTGAACCAACCAAAAGCTAGTTCCGATGATCATCAACTCTCTTAATCGACGGTCATCTTTATTGAAGGCTGCAAAGGTTTGAAATACGGAAGCAAAGCAACTCAATATGCTAGTGAGCCCCGAGTAAGTCACAACCGTTGCGACTACTGACATGGAACTGAACAAATATTTAAATTTGGGTGACGTAGAAAACACGCTCGTCAAATATCGAATAGTGGCGATCGTCATTAGGCTCGCCGCTGTCCATTGTTCAAGAAGAATAAAGTGGCTAGAAATAAGAACGCCTGCAAAAAACAAGCATGTGACGATTTTCTTCCTCTCTTTAAATTGAAAAGACAGAAGATCGAAACAAATAGCAATTGCGACTAATACCTGAGAAAGATAAAAAGCTGACACGATTATTCCTTAAGTAGTGACCTAGCAGATTTAAATTATGACGTTTCCGTTCTAAATAACGACATTACTGTTTTATGAATGATATTGAAGTTTAGACTTTTAAAGTACCACTGATTACGGTGGTTGCAGACCCCATCAGTTTTATACGACCATTCGGTAATAGCTCTGTCGATACATACCCACCGCGGCGCGACGCTTGGTAAGCATTGAAATGCGCTTTGTTTAGTTTCTCGGACCAGTATTGTGTGAGAGCGCAATGCGCTGAACCCGTAACGGGATCTTCGTTAACACCCACCCACGGCGCAAAATAGCGCGAAACAAAATCAAGCTCAGAGTTCGACGACAATGCTGTCACAACAACGCCTCGACCTTTAATACGCTTTAGAGCATCAAAGTTTGGTGATAAATCTAATAAAACTTGTTCGCTGACAACCTCAATAAACTGCTTGGTATCGAACTCACTGTATGACACGACTTGGGCTTCACACAGCCCTAAATATTCAAGCAAATCTTTATTAGTATCCAATCCAAGATCAAGCACAGTACTTGGGAAGTCAAGCTCGATTGTGGAGTCACAAACTGTGGCAGATAGCTCCCCTGAAAGCGTATCAAACGTCACAACCTCACCCACATTGACTAACCCTCTTTCCTTCATCACATGCGCTGTTGCCAACGTACCGTGACCGCATAATTTGACTTCAACTTCTGGTGTGAACCATTTCAACGTCATCGTATTGAGGGCTAAGAATGCCGTTTCTGATACTGCCATCTCTTCAGCAATCGAATACATCAACGACTCTTCTAAAGGTTCTTGTGAAATACAAACCCCTGCAGGGTTTCCTTTAAAAGCTTGAGTTGTGAACGAATCCACTTGATATATCTCTAAATTCACAATGGCTCCTAGCGCTGATATCGAATAGACATTGCAGCCTACAATAAGCACAAACACCCCGTGCTACAAGTGTTCAACAGCAACATTATTAATACTTATTTAAGAACTAAGGAATGATAAACAAGCAGTTATGAAAAGAATTGGTGGATTAAGCTGAGGGTTTAACATCGGGCAGATAAGAGATAAAACGTATCAGCCCTGGTAGGAAACAAGCACACATTCGCGGCACATAGGCATTGTATCGTGCCACAAACGTGAGGTTACTCAGCAATGGTAACTTTATTGAATCTACTGACGTACCAGAGCAGATTTCACAATGGTCAAGCCAAGCAGACCCAACATAACTCCTGTCACTTTATCAATATAGTAAGCAACACGTGTAAACTCTTGACGCACTTTAGGCGTCGATAACAGGAAGATGATCGCCGCATCCCAAATAAAGACAACCACCGTCATCCAAATACCTAGGCCTAGCTTAAACATGAAGCCAATGTCATTGTTCAACACAACCGTGAATAAGCTCAAATAGAACAATAGGTTTTTGGGATTAAGGATTCCAGATAGAAAACCCGTAACAAATTCTTTAAGAAAAGTGGTTTGAATGGAGACACCTTCTTCGACAACATCGATATTACTGTAATTACATTTTTTCGCTCTTATCGCTTGAACTGCAAGGTACACCAGAAACAAACCGCCAATAATTTTTAAAGCGATCATCACTGAAACCGAAGCTGCCAAAATAGAACCGACCCCAATAAGACACAAACCAATATAGACTGCATTGGCACTGGCAATACCGAATGCAACGCCGAGTGCTTTTCTACCCTTATTTTTAACAGCACTCTTTACCACAATCACAAAATCTGGTCCGGGGCTCAATAGCGCCAAAAAGTGAGCAATCGCCACGGTAACAAAAATCCCAACTAAACCTGCATCCATAAACCAACCTCCTGTCGTTCAATTAATGCCCTACTATTGCATAACTAACGAAAAAATGCTCAAGTGGATGAATATATATTTACTAATAACCTAATAATCAAACAAATCCCGTGTTTTCGTCGTGCCAAATCGGAAGTAGATGAGTCATTCGTGCACTTCTTCAGGCGTTCGTCGGTCAAAGGTTGATATCCCCTTGATTTAACATAATGATTTTGTGCTCAAAGCTTACTTTTAGTTCCAATTAGGTCATAGGATTTTCACACCTAGATGCATTGCGTTAGGTTGAACTGAAATTAGAGACCTAAATTTGAGCTATGTCGCAAAATTTGGGCTACGATTTAGTTAAGCAAAGTAGGAAAGGAATCCGTCAGTGAAAGCATTTTATGTTTCTGTTCTTGCGTCATCATCCTTTTTAACTGGCACAGCGTTTAGCCAACAAAATGATATTTATCTCTACAATTGGGATGAATTTCTATCCAATAGCGTCGTGACCCAACTAAGTGACACGTACGGCATTTCTTTGAAACAACAGTTTTTTTCTGATGAGTCGATCAGAGATGAAGTGCTATTGAGCGAACGTCGTGGCGCATTTGAGCTAGTCATTATAGAAAGTGTAAAGCTCAATGCGTTAGCCAAGCAGAACCTGTTTCATAATCTCAGTGAGTTACAACAATCCATTGCTGGTAACATAGATTCACGGTGGGTTGATGGATGTGGCGAGTATGGCATTCCCTACGCTTGGGGGACTGCGGGAATCTTATATCGCAGTGACAAAGTAAACACTCCCACCTCTTGGAACGCTATTCTCGAACCAGACACGAACAGCAGTGGCCGTATAAGTATGTATTACGAACCTACGGATTTGGTGAGTACTGCACTGTTAGCAAATCAATTTGATCCATTCACCAATAATGAGCAAGAACTTCGCGTTGCCTATAAAACCCTGCAAGCTCAAAAGCCACACCTAGAAAGCAACGAATACGTCATCGACTATATTCGCCAACCCGAACGTCTTGCTAACATCGACCTTGCCTACGGTTATTCTGGTGACAGTTATGTACTCAATGATTTGGAGCCTGATGCCTCTTGGTCCTACGCTGTGCCTCAAGAAGGCACAACGTTATGGTTAGAGTGCATTGCTGCGATTAATAACGGAGAGTTGTCTGCACAAGCAACAACGATTCTATCATTCTTGTCGCAACCCGAGATCGCCGCTCAAAACGCAATGGATTCATGGTTTGCAACTCCAAGCTCAAAAGCAAAAGCCTTAACAACACAAGAGTACCAAAATGATCCGGAGCTTTTCCCTAGCAAAGAGGTTTTAGAACGCAGCTATCTGTATCAGCAACTCGAACCCAATAGCATTCAAATTCGTAACCGCATTGTCGACAGTTTGAGATAATTAATGCCAGTATTAAAGAAGCTCTACTTTGTGCTCATTCCTACTTTATTGTTCGTATTTGCAATAGGCGGAATGGTTACTTACAACTTAGCCTCCAACCATGCGAAACACATGTACTTAGACGAGGTGCAATCCGACATAAACACAGCGCTAGTTGTCGCTGAGTACGAGCAACTTGGTTTATCTTTGCTTGTAAAAGATATTGGTTCATCGCTACAGTTCTTGCGATATATTCAAAACCCTAGTGACTACACAACCTTGTCCCTGCTGGAAAAAAGAGTGCTTCGCGTCTTAAACCAAAGTCACGTTAACCAGTTTGGTCAACGTAACATCTATATCGTTGACCCTAAGTTCCAGTTAACGCTATCTACGTTACGAGCAGACCCTTTCGAAGGGTTAAAAATCCCCGATAACATCTATGAAAAAATCTTCGATATCTATACCTCGTTAATCAATAAAAACGAGCTGTCTCATAAAGGCTTCTCATATATCTCTGTGAGTGGTGAACTTAGATACGCTTACGTTATTGCAATCGACCCTTACTTGCTCCCACAAGACAAACGCGCAAACGACAGCTTAAATCGATACATACTGATTGCAGATGGTCCATTAAAACAACTATCCAACTTACTAATAAAATACAACGATGATGACAATATGCAGCTTCTGATTGAGCCATCATCGAATACTGCACACATAGAGAATACGCAGTTTGTTATCAAATCGTTTGAACAAACCAAAGACAGAATCAAAGTTGAGATGAACAGCCGTCACTTCCTCGCTCAAGTTAATATTCGCGAAAAAAAATTCAATCAGGAAAAATCTATCATTGCTAAGCAGACCTTACTTGGCAGTTTGACGACACTATTCATTATTATGCTCATCGTACACATGGTGGTGCGCTACCAATTAGTACGTCCACTCAGAGAGCTACTACACGAGATATCGATTGGCGGACTTAAACTGAGGTATTTCAAGCGTTCATCCGGGCACAGTGAAATTGATGGTTTGAAGAACGCTTACATTGATTCACTCACGGAATTAAAGTTCGAAGCTGAATTTGATCAATTAACTAAATTAGCCAACCGACGCTCGTTCATCCGACACCTCGATGTGCGTCTAAAAAGCTCGATAAGCCCTCATTGCTATCTGGTTTGCTGGGACATTATCGATTTCCGTAAAATCAATGACTTATATGGTGCAAAAGTAGGTGACAATGTACTCGTTAGTCTGGCCAAAACACTAAGAGAAACCCTGCAGAATCAACAATCCTCTTTCGGCTTCAGTTGCAGCGACTATTCAGTTGCAAGGCTAGGAGGAAACCAATTCATTGCCATATTGGAAATGGGTGAGCACCAATCAATAAACGAAGAAATTGAGAACATTAACAACACCCTAACAGGCACGACTTTCCTCGATTACTATGGTTTCAGGCTTTCAATTGCAACAGGTGTACTACCCGTCGATACCCCTAAGTTCGAGGAGATATGGCACCGATGCATCGATGAGATGCTGATTAATGCCAAAGCGCACAGTGATGGAGAAAGCCGAATCGTTTACGGCGAAGAACTACTTCATTCACTAGAAAGACATGACGTTATCGAAAAAAGGCTATTGGAGTGTTGTGAAAGCGACAACTTTGAACTTCGCTTTATGCCTATTTTCAATGCTAAGACACTTCAGATTGACGGAGCAGAATGTCTGATTCGCTGCCCTGCTCTATTTGATATAAAGGCTGGCCCGGATGAGTTTATTCCGGTCGCCGAAAGAAGTAACTTGATATCCAAACTCGACATGTGGGTCATTAGTACCGCAATAAAAAGCTATAAAGAGCTCTCTGAAATTCACAAGTACACAGGTAGCTTATCAATAAATATATCAGCAATGGAACTTTACAATCGTAACTTTGCCGACAATATTCGAAAGGTAATCGAGCGTTATCAAGTACCACCAGCCAACATCATTATAGAAATTACCGAAACCAGTTACGTTAAAAGCAGTAAACTTACAGTGCAGACTATCGAAAGTATCAGGAGCTTAGGTTTAAAAGTGTCTCTTGACGATTTCGGTACAGGCTATACAGCTTTTAACCAACTTCTTCACTACCCTGTCGATGAGCTTAAAATTGATAAAAGCTTTATCGATAATATCGTCGACGACAAAGCTGACCGAAAGATGGTCGAATCCATGGTTAACTTAGGGCACTCTTGTGACACCTTCGTTGTTGGTGAAGGTGTCGAGTCTCTCGAACAATATCATCACCTTAAAAAAGCCAACTGCGACCTAATACAGGGGTATTTTTTCAGCCAACCACTCACTTACATTGAGTTCATTGAATTTGTTCGTGACCACAATCCGCAGACTATTCTGGATCAGCAAGCCCTTTTAGAACCAAGCTCTAACGAAAGGATTGTGGCACTCAATCAGAAACAGTAGTCGTATTCCGAAAGCATGACTACTTAATAACCACGACCAAACCTTGTAGAGGCTTAGCCTTGCATCGAGGTCAACAGTTCCATCATGTCTTTAGAGCTTATGTTCTTCTTGTGCCTCACTACGGCGTCAATCATTAACTCTAAGTTACCTGCAGGGATGTAATCACTAAGCACATCGTTAAACTTGTCCTGAATTTCGTCACTCGCGTACAAATGATCAGGAATGAAGAATAAGAACTGGCTTCCACTGCTTCGGAATGAAATGGTGCTTTCAGGGATCTTGGTGGTCAAAGACTTAGCAGCCGAGCTCACCACAAGGTCCCCATATTCAAGGCCATATTTTTGATTAATCTCGGTAAGATTTCTGATTCGGACAAAATAGAGATCAAAGTTTTTGTCCTTCGAGTAGCTATTCTTAACAAATTTCATCAACGAAATTCGATTGCGAAATCCTGTAATAAAATCCGTAGAGTAGAGCTTTCTTTTAATAGAAAAATCCATATGAAAAATAATCCCAGTCAATAACAAGATGCCAACAAGAAAAACGCTACTGATCCGATGAACGGTAACCAAGTTATCAACCATTGAGGTGTTTTCTTCAATCACAGGGCTTTGTAATCGAAACTTGTCATTAATAAAATCGACGAGTGTGTGGTAGCAAATATCGACTTTTTTCTGCAGAGATTCCTTGGGCAACAACCCTTGGCTCACCAGTTTAATTGAGGATTCCAAGCTCTTAAATTTATCAAATTCCGCACTAAAATAAGGTTTAAAGTTTGCTGACTTGATGAAATTGGAGGACTCAGTACTGTTAATTAATATGTCAAAACGGCTCCACGTAATATCGTACGCTAACCATAACTCATCATAATCAATAGTTTCAGAACGGCTTACCATCAAGAAATTGGCGTATTCTTTCACCAATTGAAAAACGAACCACGTTGCCTCATTTTGTCGGGTGGAAAAACTCTTATTGATATCGTTAATGCGGGTCACACTGTAGATATTAATGGTGAGTACCACTGCCGCTAAAGATAACACGACGACTTTAATTGCAGTCAATGACAACAGCTTTTTCATACTAAGTCCTTACAAATGAATATCGCGTATCTGCCAGATCATCTTGGCATGGAAGTCAGTGTTATCAATGTCTGGAGTCGAAGAAAGTGGATATATCAACCAGTACGGACCTTTTTCTCTGACTGACATAAATTGGCCATTCTGTTTAATCGCAATGATCGGCTGGTAGTCGTCAAAGTCTTCTTTGGGCACCGCTATTTTATAGTCGTTTAGTGCAACAAAAGTTACCTGCGAGGCCATGGGTAAATCCATAGTTTCAAGCACCGTTTGTAAGGCCACACCACTATAAACCAATTCACCATCCAGCCAAGGTAATGACGTGGTGATTTCTTTTTGAGGAAGCAATAACAGCTGTTCTCGACTGAATTGATGCTTTTGCCCTAAGTGATCGAATATTGTCAGTTCCGATGCTGCAAAAATAGAAAATGAACACAGTGAAAGTATAAACAGAAGTGCAGCTCTCATTTTAAACTCCATTTTAAAAGGTCACTAATTTGAGTCTAGTTCATATTGGTCATTTGACTTGCTGAGACATTGCCTATTTTCTCAATGATGCAGTTCGAATCTTTCTCAAATAATGTTTCATTCCTGTAACCAAGTGCGAACAACACCTTCCCCTTATCTCAATAAGACTTTAATTAGCGTTCATACAAGTAATCCCCGCTTTTTAAAGGCAATGAGTAATCCAATCTTGCCACTGAATACGTACTGACTAACAAAATTGACAATAAATATGAGTCACTAAGTAGCGAGAACGCTTATGCATGCATAACCTTTACACCAAGGTGATTGTTTTCTGAGGGTCATCAAGCACTCGCTCTTTTCTTCAATAAGGGAATACGTAATGAGATTAAATAAGCAAAAGTTTAACCCCATAACCGCACTTTCCATTCTGCTAATGACGGCTGTCATGAATCCAGTTTACGCAGAATCCAACGACGAGCAGTTCGAGTTAGGAAAACAAAAAGCCAAGGTGTGTATGACTTGTCATGGCGTTGATGGTATCTCAACTCAAGATCCCTACCCAAACCTTCGAGGCCAAAAAATAGGGTATCTCATTTCCTCACTGAAAGATTATCAGACAAGGGAAAGAACCAGTGGTTTGGCGATTCTCATGCAGCAACAAGCTGACACACTTTCAGATCAAGACATCCGAGATATCTCCTACTTCTATTCAATGCTCGGCAAGGATTCAAGTTCAGTTAGCGACTCAAAAACAGACAGCAATTCAAAACTGTAGGCAAGGAGCCTTGTTATGGAACAAGTGACAACGCAGTACAGCATCAAGGTCGTGAGATACTTTATCATCGCCTCTTTAATCTGGGCGATTGTGGGTATGATCATCGGCGTGATCCTCGCCGCTCAATTGTATTGGCCTGTGCTCAATTTCGATTCTCAATATTTCCAATTTGGTCGTCTTCGCCCTCTGCATACCTCAGGCGTTATTTATGGGTTTGTGGTGAACATTTTAATGGGGACTTCACTCTATATTGCCCAACGAACTGGCCATTGCGAGCTGTTCAATAAAAGCCTGTCGTGGATGGTCTTTTGGGGGTGGCAACTTATTCTACTGTTCGCAGTCATCTCCTTGCCTGGGGGCCACACTAGCTCAAAAGAGTATGCGGAACTTGAATGGCCAATCGATTTAATGATTGTACTGGTGTGGGTGCTCTATGCAGTGTTGTTCTTTGGCACCCTAGCCAAGCGTAAGGTGAGCCACATCTTTGTGGCTAACTGGTTTTTCGCTGCTTTCATTATCGTTGTTGCCATGATTTTCATTGTGAACAATCTTGCGATGCCGGTCTCGGCCATGAAGTCCTACTCCGTATTCGCAGGTGCTCAAGATGCGATTGTTCAATGGTGGTGGGGACATAATGCCGTTGGTTTCTTACTGACCGCAGGTGTGATTGGTATGAACTACTATTTCATACCTAAAGCGGCGGACCGACCTATCTACTCATACCGTTTGTCTGTGATCCATTTCTGGAGCTTGGTCGGCTTTTACACATGGGCCGGAACGCACCACTTAGTCTACTCTTCCGTTCCCATCTGGATTCAGAACATCGGAATCGTGATGTCATTGATCCTGTGGCTCCCTTCTTGGGCCGGTGCGTTTAATAGCGCAATGACCCTTCTACAAAACAAAGAAAAGCTGAAGTCCGACTACATTCTTTTATTCTTTTTCTCAGCGGTTCTTTACTACTGCTTGGCAACATTCGAAGGCCCGCTACTTGCTATTCGCTGGTTCAACATGGTGGCACACAACACCGAATGGATAATCGGCCACGTACATTCCGCAGCACTCGGATGGGTGGGAATGTCAGGGATAGCGGTTTTTTACTATTTCATTCCGCGCTTATGGGGCCAAACCGATCTTTGGTCACGACGACTGATTAAGTGGCACTTCTGGCTTGCTCATGCTGGCGTCGCCATTTATGCGATTGCGCTTTGGGTTGCGGGTATCGGTGAAGGTTATATGTGGCTCGCTCAAAATGAAAATGGCGAACTGATATATAGCTTTGTAGAGGCTATGGACTTTAAAGCACCTTGGTTGTTCTTACGATTCTTTGGTGGTGCACTGTTTGTTCTGGGTTTATTCCTAATGGCATTTAACTTATTTAAAACCGTTCGTATGCCAGTAGTACATAACGCTAAACACGCCGTTAATGAGGGAGCTTAAATGATGAGTAAAGACTTTACACATTCAATCGTCATTTTAATTTTGACCACCGTTGTCGTCGCTTCCTTCTCTCTGTTGGTTTGGGTAGTGCCTAGCATTGTCCGTGGAGACGATATTGCCAAAGGCAGCTTAGCGATGCCACTCACACCGATAGAGTTAGCAGGCCGAGACATATACATCAGTGAAGGCTGCCATGTGTGTCACACCCAAATGGTTCGTCCTCTAGAGCCTGAAGTGAAACGTAATGGTCGCCCAAACAAAGAAGCAGACGACATCTACGAATTTCCTAACTTGTGGGGTTCTAAGCGTACAGGTCCGGACCTCACTAACTTAGGAAGAAAGTATTCTGACCAGTGGCATGCTATTCACTTAATTGATCCTCGAAAAGTCGTACCGACATCGATCATGCCCGCCTACCCTTGGTTATTTGAACAGACTCTGTCTGGCGACGACATAAGCGACAAAATGGAAACCCTCCGCATACTTGGCGTTCCTTATACTGACCAAGAAATAGGTGACGCCCGATTACAAGTAAGAGGGAAAACCAAAGGTGAAGCTCTGATCCGCTATCTACAAAGCCTTGGTAAAGATACGTCACAGGAGGTATCACAATGAGTGCATTTTGGAATCTATGGGCGGTAATTTTAACCTTAATCTTTTTCGTTCTTATGGTGTCTGTTGTCGTTAAATATTGGCGTAGCAATCACCAAGCCGATCAAGACCACACCCTTGGTACTTTTGATGGCATTGAAGAAAAAGATGCGCCACCGCCAAAACTACTCTTTGTCAGCTATGCTATTGCCTTTCTATTGTCTGCTGGCTATTTGGTGCTCTACCCCGGGCTTGGTGAATGGGAAGGGTTAGTCGATTGGAAGCAAAGTGACGACAAACTCAGCTCACCCAGCACAACGTTAAACGAGCAATTCTCTCAAACAACGGAAAACACCCTCGAAGGATTGTCTGGCATACCCGAAATAGTAAACAGCGGACAAATCTTGTTCCAAACTCACTGCGCGGCTTGTCACCGCGACAACGCTCAAGGTCAGAAACACTTCCCTAACCTTATTGACCAAGAATGGCTATATGGTGGTAGTGATGAAGCGATCATTCATTCGATCGCCAAAGGGCGAAATGGCGCGATGCCGGGTTGGAGCGAGATAATGCGCCCCGATGAAGTGGCTAAGGTTTCTTACTACTTAGCTTCGCTCAATCAACGCCATACCGATGTTCCAGAAGTAAAAGTTAAAGTCGGCAAAGAGCTGTTTGCAAAATATTGTTCATCTTGTCACGCCGATGGTTCTATCGCGAATCCGGCGATCGGCGTCCCTGATCTTTCCGACGATATTTGGCTGCATGGCGGCAGTATTGAAGAGATTCAGCACACTATCAACAAAGGCTTGAACAACCTGATGCCTGCGTTTGATAAACAGCTTACGGAAAACGAGATACTCGCACTGGGTGCTTACATTCGACACGCGGGCTCAGAGCAACAGCAAAGACTCGCGAATCTAGAAGCTCAGTCTGTTGAACGTGGTGAATATC
Source organism: Vibrio sp. 10N.286.49.C3 (assembly GCF_041469545.1). Classification (NCBI taxonomy): domain Bacteria; kingdom Pseudomonadati; phylum Pseudomonadota; class Gammaproteobacteria; order Vibrionales; family Vibrionaceae; genus Vibrio; species Vibrio sp. 10N.286.49.C3. The sequence goes on along the minus strand of NZ_JBFRKT010000029.1, from coordinate 47,037 downwards.
TCGCTTATGCCGGTGACTGCGTTGCGTGTCATAGTGCCGAAGGTGGCGAACCTTTTGCTGGTGGGCTGCCTTTTGTGACCCCTTTTGGTACCGTTTATTCAACCAATATTACGCCACACACAACGGAAGGTATTGGGACTTACGACTTTGAGGACTTCCGAGCTGCATTAGTCGCCGGCAAGGGTAAGAACGGTTATCTATACCCTGCTATGCCGTACACCTCTTATCAATACCTCACCGACCAAGACATGGTCGACTTGTGGGAATACATGCAGTCAATCACCGCGGTGCCTCGTCGCAATGACGACAACAGCATGATGTTCCCATCGAACATTCGCTTAGGTTTGCTTGGCTGGAACATCGTCTTTATGGATACCGACCCGATCGACTACCAAGTGCCTGAAGAGCTTAAAACGGAAGTCGAAAACGTCGAGAAATGGCAGCAAGGGAAATACTGGGTGGCTGGCCTTGGCCACTGTTCTGAGTGCCACACGCCACGAAACATTGCCCAAGCGCTGATACCAGAACGTATTTTCCAAGGTAACTTGATTGACGGTTGGAATGCGCCCGATATCACGGCCAATGAGCTGTACATCGATGGTTGGGATGAAGCGACACTCACCGATTTCTTACACACGGGTCACTCAGACAAAGGGACTGCTTTTGCGGGCATGGCAGACGTAGTGAAAAACAGCCTAAGCTTGATGACGCGTGAAGATATCGAGTCGATGTCCTACTACCTACTCAGCGGTGACATCAACAACACCATTAGCAGTGACGCCGTTCCGTTGCAGCCCAAAGGGTTTGACGAAGACTCTTACGCGACTGACATTTACACCACGTATCGCCAGACATGTGGAGCCTGTCATGGTGACGATGGTAAGGGACGTGACCCTATCGCCCCTACTCTGTTGAATAACGGCATCATCATGCACAGCGATCCATTCAACACCATCGCAGTAACTGTGCGTGGCCTACAACCCACCTATCTCGACAAAGACAGAAACTTCATGCCAATGGCAAGCTTTGAAGATGTGCTGTCGGATCAAAGATTGGCTGAGTTGATCACCTTCGTGCGATTGCACCTTGGAGATAGAGAGGAACCAGTAACGGCAGAGCACGTTCGAGAGGTAAGAGAAACTCTTGAAGCTGCAGGTTACGCTGGAGGGTTACACACCACACCTGAAATGTACGAAAGTCGAGATAAGAACATTAACATTCGCTAGGTTCTGTACGTATTCAATTTACTCGGTAAGCAGCAACAATACGTTACTTCTATCACGGCTTAATCAATTAAAAGGAGACCAGCGTGTCTCCTTTTCTTTGTTATCAAGCCGACACTCTAAACGATTGAGACCACAACACAATTATAACTAACTGATTACACAATTAAGCAGAGCTGCACACAATGCGATCAATCTCGCAGAACAAATACAGTACCAGGTGCATAATACGCAAAATTTTATAAAGGTGCAGCAGAGGACAGATATGGATACAACTACACTCATCTACGATACATTGGAAGGTCTGTCGAGCGCAAAGCCACAGCAACACGCTCAAATCCGCCAAAATCTATATAACCAATTAGATTTATCATTTGAGAAGCAGTTGGCTTTGTATTCATCAGTTCTTGGTCCAGCAAGTGCTGGTAGATTGACCGATTTGGATAGCGCAGTGATGTCTGCACGCAAGATTGTTGGCTTAGAAAACAGCTAAGTAATCTTCAACCGCTCTCAACTTTAACGCTGCCACTGTGCAGCGTTTTTTATGGATGCCATTTACGATAAGTACCGTTGGTTACGATGAATGCAGTTAGGTACGATAAATGCAGTTAGGTACGATAAATACTGTTAGTTAAGATCAGTTCAATAAGGTCTGTTTTTCAAGTTACACGCATTCTCATTTGGTTAATCTTATGTTCCATTTTTAACAGGTGTGCAACCTCAACAATGGCGCTAATGTTAGTAGCACGTTAACCACACATCGGATTGAAGAATCATGAGAGTACTTATTGAATATACACAAACAGGCAAATACCGTGATCATGCGTGGGAAGCACTAACTATTCGTTCCAAGGGCGAAGTTCAAGCTGTGACTCCCTCTTATGCGGCTCAACTTATCGAACAAAACCGCGCCAGCTTATCGACCACCGAAAATCAAGATATCGTCATCCAACCTTAATGGCTTCAAGGGCTACCCCTCCTAGTTCCTTAAATCGAATAGTTCGATGACATAAAAAAAACGCTGCACGGATGCAGCGTTTCCTTGTTTCTAGCGTAGATAGCCTCTAACGTACATAATTTTCGTAGATAGCTTCTAACATAGATAGCTTCTAACGTAGATAACCTACGCAGAGAGTTTGATTATTTTGGCAGGTTCTCTAACGCATCAACCATCGTCATTAACTTATCGACAATTCGTTCACCATCCATTCTCAAACCATTGTGCTCATACTCGTTGGTAATCCACGCTTTTGAGTTTGGAATGTTCTCCAGCGTTTCGCGGCTGTAATCCAGCTCAACGTACATGTCATCCGCGTAAACCGCACACGCCATTGGAACCGTATTCTTACTCAGCTGTTCTGCGTTGTACAAGGTGCCCCAGTCCGACTTCTCGGCCAACATGTTTGCCGCTTCGCGTAATGGCTTCAACGTTTCTAGTTGGTCGAACATCCATGGGTACACCATTTCTCCGGTAAACCAGAACTCGCAACCCGATTGGTAGTTAAAGTGTGGGTACTGCTCGCGTACTCGGTGTGCAGACCAGTTAGACGCTGCACCTTGGCAGTAAATCGATTCATGCAAAATAGCGTAGATTGGGTTCGTTAGGTAGCCCTGCTCTTGCTGCATTTGATTTAAGAAGCTGTAGCTCAACTGCTTTTGACCATTCACTTCAACAAACGCACTTTCCAGTGTGAAGTACATAGGAAGGTTCGCTTCGCCGCCACCAAGATTAATGCCAATAAGCTGGAACTGTTCAACGGTAAACACCTGACCGTTTGGCAGTCTCACATCATTGTTAAGCAGGTAATCAGAGATCTCACGACACATAGCTTGTGCTAGTGGGAACTGAGCAAAAAAGGCTCTGTTTTTGTCTTCTACACGCTTGTAAGTCGCACGATAAACATCGTCAGCTTCGCGCTCAATAGACGGAATGCCGCCCGTCACATAACAGCGCTGCAAGCTCTGTGGAAACAGTGACAAATAGCTCAGTGTACAGAAGCCACCGAAGCTTTGACCAATCGTCGACCATTGTTTAACACCGAATTGCTCACGAATCGCTTCGGCGTCACGAACAATGTTATCCGCTCTGAAATGCGTTAAATATTCGACTTGTTGTTCTGGAGACAGATGGGCCAATGTTTCATGGCTGATCACCGTGCTATTGCCAGTACCACGTTGGTCAAGAAGCAGAACACGATAGTTTTGTAATGCACGCTTTAGCCAACCTGATTGACCGCTCACTCGTGGAGATGGAAAGCCTGGGCCGCCCTGAAAGTAGATAAGCCACGGCAGCTCTTGCGCATCTTTAGCGAGATCAACCAGCTCACGTGCGAAGACTTGGATCTGTTGTCCATCTTTGGCTTGGTAATCGAGTGGCAACTCAAAAGAGTGCTGACGATACAGGGTGGTTCCATCAATAAAGTTAGCTTGCACGCTTCATTCCTTTTATCTGATTCTAATGTCATCGGTACGAATAAAAATGGCGCCCGTTGGCACCTAGAATTAGCAAGATACGCATAGTGGCTTGTAAAAGAAACCGTTTGTTTAACATGAATGTGAAGGTGCTTCGTTTAATTGTTCAATTACCTCTCAACGGGTAACAACGTGTGTCAAAACAGTCAATTTAGAATAGGTAAATCCAGCGAGAGATCAAAAGAGTGAAGCAAAAAAAGAGGGACAAATAAAAAGAGCTTAACGAGGTGAGGATACGTTAAGCTCTTTGGTTTTATCTGTTTTGATAAACTAACTAGCTTACTCGCTGATAATCTATCGAACCTGTTAGTTCTAATGAACCTGTTAGTTCTAATGAACCTATTAAATCTAGCGACTACGAAGCCGTCAGTTCACCTGCACCTTGAGTCGAACGTTCGCTGCTCTGAACTAAAATTGCGGTAGCAGTCTCTTTCAGTGCTGCCCACTCCCCATCATCAACCTCAATGCCATCGTTCCACGCTTTCTCTTGAGTTTTAAAAAGCGCTTCTGATTCAATGTGTGTTTGGTAGCCATCTGACAAACGTTCGATATCGAAATCCTGGACGGAAAGTTCGATGGTCATATTGTGGATATGTTCGTACGATGCCAGTGGCAAATCTGATAAAAACAGTTCCGGAGCAACGCAACCACGATTAAGAACATACAAAGTGCTCTTAGGGTTAGAACCGTTATCCCAACGTGCCATGCACGCAATACCTTTCGCAGCTAACTTTACAAGCTCGCTGTACGCCAACCAACGGTTGTGGCAATTATTTAACTCAATTTTCAGCGTCTTTTTACCGACCATTTTTTCAATGGCGTAATCGATAACCACAGGAAGGTGACACGCTAAGCTCGCCTTGTGCAGGTCGACTTCAACAGTGTTATCGCTGCGCACTTGAATGTCTACAGGGCAATCGTCTTCTAACCCCATAAAGTTGCTCGCATTATTAAAATGACGAACACCATCCAAGCCAACCATCTGTAAATCTGCCACCATGTTCGCTATCACATCGGCTTCACCACATGTACGACGCATACCCAAAAAGGCTTTATTAACGGCCGCTACCAGTTCATTGTGAGAAACGATCATAACGATTTACCTCCATGTTGAGCGTTGATATGTGTAGGAACTTGATTTGAGTCAGCGAGCTCCGCTTCACTTGGTGCTTCACTTGGTAAGACTGGGAACACCCATTCGTCCTGATGAATTTCATCAAGCAGTGGCGCACCTTGGAAAAACGTCACTCGTACCCAACGATCTGAGCGAGGATCAAATTTAGTCGCACCAAACATTGCTAGCTTACAACGCAGTAAGTGCATTGGTGGCGAATCTTGATGCAGCACATTCATTTGAATGTCGCCCATCGCTTTGTTACCTAGCGTCCACACACGGCGCGCAATTGCACGGTGTTGCGGCTGTTTAACAAGGAATTCGGCCAATGAAAGCTCAGGCGCAAATTGCAATAAAGCATGGTACAAACGATAAGCTTGACGGCCAATATCCAACGGCAGTTCACGCTCTTCACCCAACTCTTCGCCTCGAACTCCGAGCCTTGGCTCTTCTTTGTCTTGAGAGCGATACCAGAACCAGTAGTTGTTTTCTGCTTTAGTAAAGTCGGTCGTGATCGCCCAACGGTACTTTTCTTCTAGTACAACCAGAAGGTCTTGAATCTTTTTGCCGCTAGGAAGCGACAGTGTTTCGCTGCAATTCATTTGCTCTTGATGGGCGTCCACTAATTCTGGGTACAATTCCATCAAACATGAGATAAGGATTTCTTGGGCTTCCATACTCATTTGCTTAGATTGCTCGACTAACTGCGACCATGTATCGCACAGGCTGACAGAAGCTTCTAATGATTGTTCTGTGTGCTTCAAATCATCAACAGCAGCTTTGTTCAGCTCTTGTTGTGTTTCATTGATAGTAACGACTTGTTCTAAATGACAAATCGCTTTTTTAACTAAGGTACGTAGTGGCCCGATCAACGCCGTATTAGTCTCACTGGACAACACGCCCGCCAATGCATGTTCACGGGTCGTCATCCACTGATCGACAATACTAGGGTGGTTAATAAGGTATGGCGCCATGCCTAAACCAGTTGCATTACCAACACCAAGGTAACGTTGTAATCCTCGATGCAAGGTAATCGCTTGTTCACCGCCTTGTTGCTCTGCTAGGTAATGAACCCAGTCTAAGCTGAACTCACGCAGCATATACACCGCACACATTTGAGCGCTAAACGACTGATTGAAATCTTCATTTTTCTCTAAGATTTTAAAATCAGCGATGCCAAATTTGCCATTACCATAAACGGCAGTGGTTCGCAGGATGTAGCCTACTTCAGCCAGTTCTTTGGGCGTTGGTTGAACACCTTTAGCCAGGTGACTAACGATATGTTCAAACACACGTACACTTTTGTTTGCACGCGCTAAAACAAGCACATTGTTAGGATTACGGCCGGCTTCTTGAAGCGGTACATTCGCACGAAGTCTTTCAAGTAGGGTGACATCAACATCACCAAGAACAAGTGCAAACGTTACGTCCCACTTTTCAGCAATTACACGGTCATTTCGTTCGTCATCTGCAATCTCATCGCAGAAAACAACCAGATGATAAACATGGTTTGGCGTCGCAAGCTTATAGATAACATGACCAAAACCTTGAGCGTCTAATTGCCACTCATGTTTCGTCACTTTCCATTCTTGCTGGGCCATTTTACGAATCAGAGTTCTAACGAAGCTGATACGTGTTTGGTGCATTGCACCTAGCCTTTCCGGTGCCATGACGACAGTCGCGTCACGTAGTGCTGATTCAGTGTAGGTAGAACGATGTGCATCCATTTTGCTCACCACCTTATAGTTATAGGATTTTGCTAGCCATTCAGAACCGATCGTTGCCATCATTTGAAGCATTCGTTTTTACAGTGTGTTGGTTAGCTTTCACGTTATTTGGGGTAAGTGAACTCACCCCTTATTATTTGTCCTGACTAGATCGATTGACCTAAATACGTGCCGCCCGGTGTATCTTCACCAGTACGGGTTTCCTCTTCCTTTCGGAATCTTGTGTCAGCCTTCTTTCAAAGGCTGACACCTTGTTTCTCTTTCATTTTTAGAGAGCGTTTTCTCTGCAGGCTCTTTTCTTTACAGACCCTGCTCTTTTATAAACTCGGCTCTTCTACAAACCCTGTTCTTTTGCCATCTTGATTGCGATTTGAGGCGCATTCCAGAGCGATGGCAGTAAGATTATGGACACTGGTACCGCTGTGATTACGATGAACGATTGCAGCGCTGAAATGCCGCCAGAACCTAGGGAAATCAGAATCAATGCCGTTACCCCCATCATCACACCCCAGAAAGTACGAATAATTGCGTTAGGCTCAGTCTCACCACTGACTACCACACTGATGGTGTAAGTCATCGAATCACCGGTCGTTACGATGAAGATCGTGGTTAAGATCAAGAACAGAATAGAGATAAGCATTGGCATAGGTAGCTGCTGAGTTACCGCCAGTAGCGCGCCTGGTAAGTTGAAGCCTTCGAACGCTTTACTTACGCTGCCTGGATCTGCAATTTCGAACGCAAGACCAGAGCCACCAACAATCGTGAACCAGAAGCAAGTTACAAACGGTGCGATAAGGCTAATGGTTGATACCAATTGGCGAATACTACGACCGCGTGAAATACGAGCGATGAAGATTGCCATCATTGGGCCGTAACCTAAGAACCAACCCCAGAAAAACACTGTCCACCAGCTTAACCAACCTTCATCACCACGGTATGTTGCCATTGGGATGAAGTTATCTATCATGCTGCCTACACCTTGAATGTAGCCATTGAAGATGAAGTTCGTTGGACCGAAGATAAGGATGTAAATCATCAATGCCATTGCTAAAATTACGTTGTAACGACTTAGCATTTGCATTCCGCGGTTGAGACCACTTAATGCCGACAATGTGTAAAGCACGATAGCGAACAAGATAATGATTAGCTGAGTTGTGAAGCCATCTGGAATACCAAACAGTTCATTCAGAGCGTAGCTGACTTGCAAGCCCAAGAAGCCAATCGGACCGATAGTACCCGCCGCTACAGCGACAATACAACATGCATCAATCAGTGCGCCGGTATGGCCTTTCAGTGCTCTTTCGCCCAAAACTGGGTAAAGCAAAATACGAGGTTTAAGAGGCAAGCCTTTGTCGTAGTGAAGGTGCATAACCACGATAGACGTTAAGCTGCCCACAATAGCCCATGCTAGGAAACCCCAGTGCATGAATGATTGTGATAAAGCATTCACTGCGCCTTGCTGTGCGTTTTCTTGTGCACCATACAACGGTGGTGGGTTAACGTAGTGTGCGATAGGCTCTGCTGCCGCCCAAAATACACCACCGCCCGCAAGTAGCGTACAGAAGATGATTGCCATCCAACGGAAGCCATCCATTTCAGGTTTCGCGATGCCGCCTAGGATAACCTTGCCTGTTCGCCCTGCCGCCAGGCCAAGACCAATAAGAAAAGTCAGAAGAAGAAGCATTTGCCAATAAGGGCCGAACACTTTTACCGACCAAGCAAAGCCTGTATTTACTAAGCTTGATAGCAGCTCGCCATCAAATAAAGCAAGCGCCACGAACAGAGCGATAAAACCGCCGCTGTACCATAATGCTGGGTTGGTAAGTCCTAATTTGTCTGAAGTCGATTCAGACTGGTTTGTGTTACTCGTTTTGTTGCTTGCTGTGTGTGCTTGACCCGCATTTACGTTTGAAGATTTCACGCTATTGGTTAAATCAGACATACTCTGACTCCAGAGGTTTCTTTGCAGCTGTCATTTTAATGATGACTACAAGAGGTGTATTTAACACCTGCCCTATTGTTTTTTGTGTTGGGCAGGCTAATCCATGTTTGGGTTACCGCGTTGCGAAATAGACCGTTGTTCCTTTTGAATAGTTAAATTGGTAACAACAGCACTTCTAAATGAAGGTTAATTAGAAGGCTGCTAATTCGATGATTACTAGTGAGAAAGCACTTAACCCTTACTTTGAGGCTCTAGGCCATCTTTCAAGAAGTTAAACCAGTTTTCTCCCAAGACTTGCCCAGCTTCAGACTCGCTGAAACCATGACGCATCAATCCGTTATAAATATTTTCCATACCCGCACTACCACAGAACCAAGGCAACGCATCTGGCCAACCTGAGTTGTTCGCAGAGCCTTCACCGTAGTCCATTGCTTTAGACCAACGACCATTTCTCATCCATTCAAGAACGGCTTGAGGTTGGTTTAAGCATAGGTCACTACCAATACCTAGGTGTTCAACGCCAACCATGTCAGCGGTAGTCGCAACCATTTGGCAGAAATCTTCCAACGTACATTGGCTGCCATTTGGTAGGTGGAATGGGTATAAGCTGAATCCGATTAAGCCACCGCGTGCGGTTAGGGCTTTAATCACATCATTTGATTTGTTTCGTAGTGCATCATGAGCAAACGTTGGGTTCGCGTGGCTGATACAAATAGGACGAGAAGACAGGTCAATCGCTTCAAGTGTTGAGCGTTCAGCGCTGTGTGACATATCGATGATCATGCCAACTCGGTTCATCTCTTCGATCGCTTGCTTACCAAAGCGAGTAATACCTGTGTCGTTCTTCTCGTAGCAACCCGTCGCCAATAAACTCTGGTTGTTGTACGTCAGTTGCATGATCAAAAGACCTTGCTGACGCATTACTTCGATAAGACCAATCTCATCGTCGATTGGAGAACAGTTTTGAGCACCTAGAAAAATGCCGACTTTGCCTGTCGCTTTTGCAGTTTCCACATCAGCCATTGAATGAATCGGCATGATAATGTCTGCGTTCTGCTCGAATCTTAAGTTCCATTCTGCAAAGCGAGATAAGGTTTCACGAGCTGTCTCGTGGTAAACCGCGGTAGCGTGAACTGCTGTAATGCCGCTCGCCTTTAGTGTTTGGAAATATTCTCTGTTCCAATTGCAGTATTGCAATCCATCTATAACAATCCGTTGCTGGTACATAACCACTCCTATTGAAAGCTCAGTGTTCTAGCTCGGTTTTGAAAACACGCTCAAATAACATGTTTTCAAAAATGGGTTAAATCACTTGTCTAATTCGTTTGCTGCTTTGGTTGGGATGTTGGCCTGACTCGGTGAATCAGGCCAATTCGATAGCTGGATAGCTAGAGACTTAATATCTTCAGCTATCCAATTCTTATATAGAAGTTGATTAGTAAGGACGCTGGTAAGCTGTCTTCACTACTGTGTAGAACTCTTTCGCGTACTGACCTTGCTCACGAGGACCGAAGCTAGACTCTTTACGACCACCAAACGGTACGTGGTAATCGGTGCCTGCTGTTGGTAGGTTCACCATCACACAACCTGTTTGCGCTTGTTGCTTGAACATTGCGCTAGTACGTAGGCTTTGAGTAATGATGCCGCCCGTTAGACCAAAGCGAGTATCGTTTGTTGTCGCGATAGCTTCTTCTAGGTCAGCTACACGAATCACGCTTGCCATTGGTGCAAACACTTCTTCTTGGTTCACTTCCCAATCGTTCTTAGTATTCAAGAACAGCGTTGGAGACATGTAGAAGCCTTCATGTTTCATGCTTAAGCGTTCACCACCAAATGCTAGCTCACCGCCGCTTTGACGTGCTTTCTCAACCCAACCTAGGTTTGCTTCAAGTTGGTTACCGTCAACAACAGGGCCCATGAACACACCGTCTTCTAGTGCGTGACCCACTTTAAGCTCGCTCATACGTTTGATCAGTGCTTCAACGTATTGGTCGTGAATGCCATCCATAACCACTAGACGAGAAGATGCTGTACATTTTTGACCCGCGCCAGAGAACGAACCTGCGATAGTCGCATCAACAGCTGTTTGGATATCCGCATCATCAGCAACCACAAGTGCGTTCTTACTGCCCATTTCTAGTTGGCAACGAACGAAGTTTGGCGCTGTAGCCGCCGCAACCTTACGACCTGTATCAACAGAACCGGTAAAGCTCACACCATTCACTTCTTTAGAGTTGATCAGTGCATCACCTACTTTTGAACCACTACCTAGAACAAGGTTAAACGTGCCTGCTGGCATGCCTTGACGGTGGATAATCTCAGTTAGCGCAACCGCACTTGCTGGTGTTAGGTTTGCTGGTTTCCAGATAACGCTGTTACCGAAAGCAAGCGCTGGAGCGATTTTCCAAGCAGCAGTCGCGGTCGGGAAGTTCCAAGGAGAGATGATGCCGATAACACCCACCGCTTCACGAGTCACTTCTACAGAAACGCCTGGGCGTACTGATTCTGCGTTGTCGCCAATTTGACGAAGCACTTCAGCCGCAAAGTACTGGAAGAACTGGCCTGCACGGTAAATTTCGCCACGACCTTCAGCAAAAGGCTTACCTTCTTCACGAGAAAGCAACGTACCTAGCTCATCACAACGTGCAATCAGCTCATCACCGATTGCTTGAAGTACTGCTTGCTTACGTTCAATAGGCGTTTTTTCCCACTCTGGTTGAGCGTGCTTCGCCGCTGAAATCGCCTGTTGAACTTGGTCAGCACTTGCTTGTGCGAAGTTACCGATGTTTTCAGAAATATCTGATGGGTTAATGTTCGCAACGGTACTTACACCCGCTTGCCATTCGCCGCCAATGTAAAGTGCGTTTTCTGCTTGAACATTCTGTAATTGAGTCATCATTCTGTCCTTGTAACGGTTAGGTTGCGTTTGAGCCTGGCAACCATCTGATTAATGAATAAAACGTTAATTTATATAAGAAATAACGTTTAAATCTTGTATCTAAAACTGAACCAAGACGCTTGTATCAATAAAGATCTTTACAGACTAATTTCTTTACAAACAAATAACTTTAATCCGCAAATTGCCTCAGTTCACAGTATCTTTATTCAGGTTGAGAGGCTGATGCGTAAACCACGAACTCAACCAACATTTCTTCTCTTGCTAACCCTGCAACGACGACCGCAGCACGGTTTGGATAAGGTGCATTGAAGTATTCTCCGTATACGCTGTTTACCGTTTTTAGATATTCACGGTCTGTCACGTAAATCAGAACTTGCAGCACTGAATCCATAGATTCGCCTGCACACTCCAATGTATGAACAAGGTTGTTAAAAGTCTGACGCGTTTGCGCTTCGATACCGCCTTCTACTACTGCGCCAGTTTCATCAATTGGAATCTGCGCTGTGTATAGAGTGCCGTTATTAACGATTGCCCACTCTAGTGGTGCTTTTGAAGCGAAAAGCTCGGTTTTTACTGGGTGTTTTTTAGTTTGTGCGTTCACGATTCCATCCAACTTTGTAACAACTATGTTTCAAGATGGTTAAATACTGCACCTTGACGACTGATAAATCTAACGGTAAATTTTGTGCAATTGATAAATAAAATCTATCACCTTGCGAAAAGTAAGGTATAGCAAGGGCTAGAGAAGGATCAGTGCCATGAGTATTAAGCTACAACAGTTAAAACATTTTGTTTTAGTGGTCGAAGAAGGCGGATTTCGAGCAGCATCTCACCGCGCAAATCGCTCACAAGCGGCACTTTCTACGTCGATAAAAGAGCTAGAAAAAATACTTGGTCAGCCACTGTTTGAAACAGGCAACAAATCAACCCTGACACCTTTCGGGGAAATATGCCTGCCAAAAATCATTCAATTCCTGAATGTTTACAAAGCATTAGACAATGACCTACGCGCAGCCGCGGCAGGACAACAAGGAAGAGTTCGAATAGCAAGTGTCCCATCAGTAGCGGCAAAATTAATCCCTAGTGTTTTAGGGGCTTTTTGTGAACAGTACCCGAATGTTGAGGTAAGCTTAATTGATGATAATGCGGCGGGTGTAGAAGCAAGATTACTGTCTGGAGAGGTAGACGTTGCCCTCGGAAATAGCTCCCATTTAGAAGAAGAGAGCATCGACTTCACGCCTTTACTTTCCGATCCTATTGGTGTGGTCTGCCTCAAAGACAACCCTATCGCCTCTCAACGAGAGGGAATAGAATGGCAAACTTTGTTAAAACAACCCTTCATTCGCAACGGGACTTGTACCCTACTTGACCCAACACCTGCACGAATGCTCAGCGAACAGGCTCTGTATTCAGTAGAGAACATCACTTCGTTGTTTTCGGTGTTAGAACTCGGGATAGGCGTGACCACGCTACCTAAGTTGGCTTTCCCGACCAATGAAACCCGCTTGGTGTGGATTCCGTTGATTGACCCACCTTTACAGCGTCAAATCGGTATTTTCAGATTGTCTGATCGTACGATCTCGCCACAAGCGCAGGCTTTTCATGACTTATGTATTCAATATTTAAGTTATGAGGACTAATAGAGGGGCATGATTGAGTTTGTTTGCTTAAAAAGCGGTTGTTAGAGCAACACATCAAGAAATTCCAGCTCGAATCTCCAGACTTTGGCCTTTCTATCTTGGGCTTAGTGCCCTAACCTTCAGATTTTTGCCCTATCTTCAGCTCCTTACATCCATGTGAGGAGCTGAATTTCTTCCGTCATATTCATCTTAAAGGCCTATTTGTCCGTTTCGAATCGCCAGAAAGACGTTAAGAATGAAGTCGTGACAAACTATTTTGAAAAATAATCACTTCCAGATAGAGAACGCTGTATAGATAAATAACTCAATGCACGAAGGCTTTCATCGCTAACTAAACTTGCTTTATCCACTTGTAGAATCACACTCAACAATCAACTTATAAATGACGCTAAGTGTTTGAATATACGTAATTGATAAGATCGTAACTTGCCCAATTGGTATCTAAATTTTTTGCACAAAAACGCTCCTTTTCACTAAAAATAAAGCATTTAAAATTTTCATGAATAAAGTTATTCAACTATTACTTTCATAAATGAAAAACATTCATTTCAAAAATGGAATTATTGATGTCGCTTTTTGTCGTTTTGATCACATAATTTTAGGCGTAGTTTATATTTTGTCGAAACGATAGCGAATTAGTTTTTATCGTTTAATTTCGTCAGGAGATATAAAGCCAGAAAGATTATTTCTTTGTTAACAAGTAAAGGTTTATTAACAAGTCAAATTGCTATTAACAAGTAAGTGCTAGTAACAAAAACATATTCAAACTGTGTTTTATATTGACTTACACTGTTAAATATAGGGTTTTATTATGAGGCTTAATGGGATAAGTAGCGACATCCTTGTTGCTGCTAAAAGAGTTATTCTCTGCCAAATAGTATTAGCCGTCGGTGTAGTTTTATATGAAGTGTTTTTTGGTAATAAAGTAGATATGGAGTCTTCAGCTTTGGGTGTCGTAATCGCGATGTTACCACCGCTGTTTGGTTTTATATATGCAAGCCTAAAGGTGCACAAGAATCCTAATTATAGTTTACGTGACTTAATGCAAATGAGTCGTGTCGTGAAAATAACCTATACGTTCTTAATGTTTATCTTGGCATTCCAGTTTTTTAAATTGGATAACCCAGTAATATTATACGCGTACATTTTCACAATGATTGGGTACTTCTTAACACCATTTATTACTGCCTCTACAAGATCGGAGTACGTGTAGTATGGATCAAGTCACTACCGCTCACGAATACATAGAGCATCACTTAACCTTCTTAACTACAGGTGATGGTTTCTGGGCGTTCAACATTGACTCAATGTTGGTATCTTGGATCACGGGTTTACTGTTTATTGGAGCTTTTCGATATGTAGTGACCAAGGGCACTAGCGGTGTTCCAGGTCGTTTTCAATGTTTTATCGAGCTTATCTTTGATTTCGTTAACAACCTAGTCAAAGAGATTTTTCAAGCGGAGGATAAATTAATAGGGCCACTGGCATTAACCACTTTTGTTTGGGTGTTGTTAATGAATGCAGTCGACCTATTACCAATTGATTTAATACCAGGGTTAACTCGTGTAATGGGTTTAGAACACTTTAGAGATCTACCGACAGCGGATGTAAATATCCCAATGTCGATGGCACTCGGTGTGTTTATTCTACTGTTAACTTATACGTTAAAAAATAAAGGTTTGAAAGGCTTTATCAAAGAGCTCACTACTCAGCCATTTGATAACCCTCTTTTATATCCTGTTAACTTCGTTCTTGAATTAATAACATTAATTTCAAAGCCAATATCACTAGGCTTACGATTATTCGGAAATATGTATGCAGGCGAGATGATATTCATCCTTATCGCACTAATGCCTTGGTGGATGCAATGGGCACTCAGTGTTCCATGGGCCTTATTCCACATATTAATCGTATTCTTGCAAGCATTTATATTTATGGTACTGACCGTTGTTTATTTAGCAATGGCAACAGAAGAACACCATTAATTAATAACTAAAAATTAACTAACAAATTATTTATCGGAGATACAAATGGATATCGTAAGCGCAGTTTTATATGTAGCAGGTGCATTACTGATCGGTTTAGGTGCAGCGGGTGCAGCATCTGGTATTGGTAACTTAGCAGGTAAATACCTTGAAGGTGTTGCTCGTCAACCAGACCTTACTCCAATGCTTCGTACTCAATTCTTCATCATGATGGGCCTTGTAGATGCTGTACCGATGATCGGTGTTGGTATCGGTCTATACATCATCTTTGCCGTTGCTTAATGAAAAGCTTTGAAAAGATCGATTTGTAAATAATCAAGATTTAGTGAGGAAGGTATGAATTTAAATGCCAGCATGTTTGGTCAAGCAATCTCATTCGTGATTTTTGTTTGGCTATGCATGAAATATGTATGGCCCCCTCTCACCGCGATGTTAGACGAGCGCCAAAAAGAAATCGCTGATGGTTTACGCCACTCAGAGAATGCAGCGAAAGAGCTAGAACTAGCAAAATCAAATGGCGCACAACTCGTCGCAGATGCGAAAAAAAATGTGACCGAACTGATTGAGCAAGGCAAAAAACGCCGCAACGAAATCATCACCTTAGCTCACCAAGAAGGTGAGCAAGAAAAAGCGCGCATCTTAGAGCAAGGTAGAGCTGAGCTAGAAGGCGAACGTCAAAAGTTACGCCGTGAACTTCAGGCGGATATGGCAGACGCTGTTATTCAAAGTGCACAGAAATTGATCAGCAAAAACCTAGATTCTGAAACGAACCGAGCGTTAGTTGATCAAATGATAAGCGAACTCTAAACGGAGGCAATATGTCAGATTACACCAATATTGCTCATCCCTACGCTAAAGCATCGTTCGACTTTGCTTTAGGTGAAAACAAGTTACAAGAGTGGCACTCAATGCTGTCCATTCTTGTGACGGTAGCGGAAGAAGAAACGATCGCTAAACAGATTTCATCAGCAGAAGGTGTTCATACACAGCAATCTGAAGAACTGGTCAATCTCATCATTCACGTTTGCCAAGGACTCGTTGATGACCACGTCATTAATCTCATTAAAGTCTTGGCTGAGAATGGCCGTCTTGCAGTGATCAGAGACTTGTTTAACTTGTTCAGCGACCTAAAGGACGAACATGAACGTGTAATCCCTGTCACTGTCACCAGTTCAGAATTGCTTACACAAGATCAAGTTACATCACTCACTGCTGCACTTGAGAAGAAATTAGAACGTCAGGTTGAAATGGAACAGGTTATTGATGGCTCGCTGGTTGGCGGGATCGTCATCAAGGCGGGCGAAACCGTCATCGATGGTTCTTTGAACACATCAATTAACCGATTAGCCCATCAACTTCACGCGAGATAGGTAACAATTATGCAATTAAATTCAAATGAAATCAGCGATCTAATCAAAGATCGCATCTCGAAATTTAATGTGAGCACCGAAGCTCGCAACGAAGGCACTATAGTCTCGGTTCGTGACGGCATCATTACCA
Organism: Vibrio sp. 10N.286.49.C3; assembly: GCF_041469545.1. Lineage (NCBI taxonomy): Bacteria > Pseudomonadati > Pseudomonadota > Gammaproteobacteria > Vibrionales > Vibrionaceae > Vibrio > Vibrio sp. 10N.286.49.C3. The sequence continues at coordinate 30,535 of NZ_JBFRKT010000029.1, read as the reverse complement.
TTAACGGCCTTGCGGATGTCATGCAGGGTGAGATGATCGAGCTTCCAGGTGGCAAATACGCTCTTGCTCTTAACCTTGACACGCACTCAGTCGGTGCCGTGGTTATGGGTCCCTACACTGACCTCTCTGAAGGTATGAAAGTCAAAGGGACAGGTCGTATCTTGGAAGTACCAGTAGGTAACGGACTTCTTGGCCGTGTAGTGAACACACTAGGTGAGCCAATCGATGGCAAAGGCCCAGTGAGTTGTGACCGGCTCGACCCTGTAGAAGTAATTGCACCCGGCGTAATCGAGCGTAAGTCCGTCGATCAGCCAATTCAAACCGGTTATAAAGCCGTTGATACCATGGTGCCTATCGGTCGTGGTCAACGTGAACTGATCATCGGTGACCGTCAGACGGGTAAAACAGCGTTAGCTATCGATGCGATCATCAATCAGAAAGATTCTGGTATCAAATGTGTGTACGTGGCTATTGGCCAGAAAGCATCTACTATCGCAAACGTTGTTCGTAAACTCGAAGACCACGATGCGCTTAAAAATACCATCGTTGTTGTCGCATCAGCATCAGAATCAGCCGCGCTTCAATACCTCGCACCTTATGCGGGTTGCACCATGGGCGAATACTTCCGTGACCGTGGTGAAGATGCACTGATCATCTATGATGACCTATCAAAACAAGCCGTCGCTTACCGTCAAATCTCATTGCTACTTAAACGCCCACCGGGTCGTGAAGCCTTCCCTGGCGACGTATTCTACCTCCACTCACGCTTACTAGAACGTGCGGCAAGAGTAAATGCGGAATACGTTGAGAAGTTCACAAACGGTGAAGTGAAAGGCCAAACAGGTTCATTAACCGCGCTTCCGATCATTGAAACTCAAGCGGGTGACGTATCGGCGTTTGTACCAACCAACGTAATCTCAATTACTGATGGTCAGGTTTTCCTACAAACCCAACTATTCAACTCAGGTCTACGTCCTGCTGTTGACCCAGGTATCTCGGTATCTCGTGTGGGTGGTGCAGCACAGTGCAAGATCATCAAGAAACTATCTGGTGGTATTCGTACATCGTTAGCTCAATACCGTGAGTTAGCCGCATTTGCTCAGTTCTCTTCTGACCTAGACGACATGACGCGCAAGCAGCTTGATCATGGTGAGCGTGTAACCGAACTGATGAAGCAAAAGCAATACTCGCCTATGTCTGTCGCTGAGCAAGCAACGGTTATCTACGCAGCAGAAAAAGGCTATTTGGCTGATGTAGAGTTGCACAAAGTTGCGCGTTTTGAAGAAGAGTTAATTGCTTACGCAAAAGGTCAAAACCCAGAGTTGTTCGACACCATCAACGCTAATGGTGACTACAACGATGAAATTGATGGCGCTCTTGCAAAGCTTCTCGGTGACTTTGTAGCGTTGAAAGCTTGGTAAACGCTCCGGTTTGTTGGCTGGAAATCAAAGCAAATTAGGAGCAGATAATGGCAAATACTAAAGAAATTCGCACCAAGATAGGCAGTGTTAGTAACACTCAGAAAATCACCAGTGCAATGGAGATGGTTGCGGCAAGTAAGATGCGTAAGGTTCAAGACAATATGACGCTAACACGTCCATATGCGGAGAACATGCGCAAAGTTATCTCTCATGTCGCATCAGGGTCGCTGGAATACCAGCACCCCTACCTTCAACAGCGTGAACCAAAACGCGTTGCTTACATCATTATTTCGTCCGATCGAGGCTTATGTGGTGGCTTGAACTCGAATTTGTTCAAGAAAGTGTTAGAAGAAATGGAGCAATGGCGCACCAAGGGAGTCGAGGTAGAAACAACCTTAGTGGGATCTAAGGCTATCTCGTTCTTCCAACGCAGCGGCAATGTTATCGCGCAAACGTCAGGCCTTGGTGACGCGCCTAAATTAGAAGACATTTTAGGTACGGTTAACGCGATGCTAGGGCATTACGACGACGAAAAAATCGACAGCTTGTATCTCGTTTATAACCAGTTCATCAACACCATGGTTCAAGAACCAACGACCTTGCAGTTGCTGCCCCACCCTTCAGATTCTGAGGCCGATGGAGGCGCGAAAAAAGCTCGTCGTTGGGACTACATCTATGAACAAGCACCAAGAGACATCCTCTCTGAGCTGTTACATCGATACATTGAATCGCAAGTGTATCAAGGCATCGTAGAGAGCATTGCCTGTGAGCAAGCAGCCCGAATGGTGGCCATGAAAGCGGCGACCGATAACGCAGGCCAACTCATCGATGATTTGCAGTTGGTATACAACAAAGCGCGACAGGCTGCCATTACCCAAGAACTGAGTGAAATAGTCTCAGGAGCTCAAGCTGTCTAAGGGCAGGAAAGAGTGGGTTAAGAATAGAATTTGAGGATTTAGAGATGAGTGTTGGAAAAATAGTTAAAGTTATCGGCGCGGTGGTAGACGTCGAGTTCAGCGGCGGCAACAGCCCACGCGTTTATGATGCATTGAAAGTGACTAGCGAGGAAGCAAGCTCTCTCGTATTGGAAGTTCAGCAACAACTGGGTGGCAGCATCGTTCGTTGTATTGCAATGGGTACGTCAGATGGCTTGCGCCGCGGCCTAACTGTTGAAAACACCGGTTCTCCAATCACCGTTCCTGTGGGCGAAGAAACCTTAGGCCGTATCATGAACGTTCTTGGCCAGCCTATCGATGAATGTGGTGAAATCGGTCAAAAAGAAAGCTACGAAATTCACCGTGAAGCACCCTCTTATGAAGAACAAGCAAACAGCACTGAACTTCTTGAGACCGGCGTTAAGGTTATTGACCTTATTTGTCCTTTCGCAAAGGGCGGTAAAATCGGTCTGTTCGGTGGTGCTGGCGTAGGTAAAACCGTCAACATGATGGAGCTCATCAACAACATCGCCAAAGCCCACTCAGGTCTCTCTGTATTTACCGGTGTTGGTGAACGTACTCGTGAGGGTAACGACTTCTACTACGAGATGAAAGAAGCCGGTGTACTAGACAAAGTAGCCATGGTTTATGGCCAAATGAACGAGCCACCGGGAAACCGTCTACGTGTTGCACTTACAGGCCTGACTATGGCTGAGCGCTTCCGTGATGAAGGTCGTGACGTACTGTTGTTCATTGATAACATCTACCGTTACACGCTTGCCGGGACTGAGGTGTCAGCACTGTTAGGTCGTATGCCTTCAGCAGTAGGTTACCAACCAACACTCGCTGAAGAGATGGGTGTGCTTCAAGAGCGTATCACCTCGACTAGACAAGGCTCTATCACGTCTATCCAAGCGGTATACGTGCCTGCGGATGACTTGACCGATCCATCACCAGCAACAACCTTTGCTCACTTAGATGCGACCGTTGTACTGTCTCGTAATATCGCGGCATTGGGCCTCTACCCTGCAATCGACCCATTGGATTCAACATCTCGCCAATTGGACCCGCTTGTGGTTGGTCAAGAGCACTACGACATTGCACAAAAAGTCCAAACAACGCTGCAACGCTACAAAGAGCTAAAAGACATCATCGCGATTCTTGGTATGGATGAGCTTTCAACTGAAGATAAACAGACGGTATCTCGCGCTCGTAAGATTGAACGTTTCTTAACTCAGCCTTATCACGTAGCCGAAGTGTTTACCGGTCAGAAAGGTGTATTTGTACCGCTAAGCGAAACACTAAGAGGCTTTAAAGGCCTGTTAGGCGGCGAATATGACGATATCCCAGAGCAGGCATTCTTGTACTGTGGTTCTATCGACGAAGTGCTTAACAAAGCAAAATCACTCTAAGAGGCAGGTGCACCATGGCTATCGGAATTACAGATAATACATTTCAACTTAATATTGTAAGTGCGGAAGGTACGCTGTTTTCAGGTCCAGCGTATGCCCTAGCCGTTTCTGGCGCTGACGGTGAGCTGGGGATCCGCCCCGGTCACTCTCCGCTTCTCAGTAAGATCAAACCGGGCGTAACCGTGTTTGTCACAGACCCTAAATCAGAGGGGCAAGTGCTTTATGTGTCTGGCGGAATGCTGGAAGTTCAGCCGGATGTGGTAACGGTGTTAGCCGATACTGCCTTGCACGGCCAAGATATTGACCGCGCTCGCGCAGAAGAAGCGAAATATGCCGCTCTAGAAAATATCAATAAGGGCAACATAGACATTAACTTTGCACAAGCTCAGCTAGAATTAGCGAAAGCCGTTGCTCAGTTGCGTGCATCAGAGCTAACCTCTTCTCACACAAGACACTGAGAATAGAACTTAGATGCTTAGTGCTTATGGCTTATGGCTTAGTGCTTGATGTGTAAATAGTCTACCCACTTAAACATGATTTAAGTGGGTAGACTACATCAGGAGCCCTCACTTCTCTTTCAACTTCCCCACCCTTTTAACCGCTACTAATACATCCTTTTTCTCCCGAACTTACAACATTACTTATCTGCAAAGCGCGCTTGGTGCGGGTCAAGCTCATGACCAAGAGGCTGCGTCAGTGAATGGTACAGCTCAGGCTTACGACCACGAATCCAACGTCTGCCGGTACACATCTCCAACTCTTGCGCTTTCAAATTCGCAATCACCATATCGTCATCAACGCTGTCCGTCTCGGTGATGATTTCCCCATAAGGGCTTAAGATCATCGCATTGCCTGTTCTCACTTCATCCATATCAACACCGACACCATTGCTGAACACCACAAACATACCGTTATCGTGTGCTCTTGCAGGCAACCAACGCATTAGCCATTCGCGCCCATTTTTACCCTGCATTTCAGCACGAATCGCCTCTGGGTTTTCATCTCGGTTAAACCATAAATCTGGGTCAATTCGCTTCATCGCATTGGGGCTACGTGACTGACAACCGCCCGTTTGGTGCGGCGCAATCAAGATATCGGCGCCTTTCAGCGCGGTGATTCGAACGTTCTCAACCAAGTTGTTATCCCAACAAATCAAGATACCAACTTTGCATCCATGCGGCGTATCGAACACCGTGTATTGGTCGCCGCTACTCATATGTGGGCTCACAAAGGTGTGCAGTTTGCGGTGCTTTTGTACCTCTCCATTTGGCATCACGAACACATAAGTGTTGTATAACTCGCCATCCACACCCTGCTCTATCAAGCCTGCGCCAACACTGATTCCAAACTGTGTTGCCAGTGCAATCAACTGTTGAGTGGATTCACCGTTCGGCACAGGTTCCGCTAGTGCTTCTATCTCGTCTCGCGACAAAGCAGACACATGCCAGTAGCCAGTGATGCACATCTCTGGGAAACTGATGATGTCCACGCCACTCTCCGCCGCTTGTCGAACATATTGCTCTATCACAGATAGGTTATACGCCTTGTCACCCGCATGGTGATTGAATTGAACCGACGCTACTTTGATGTCTTTCTTCATGATTCGTCCTCGATTTCGCTTAATCTGATTTGGTATGAACTCAGTATAAAAAATCGATTCAATTCCATATAATGAAAGATATTCTTAGTTCAATGAGCATTTGGAATGGAATTTGATTTACTTAAGGCATTTTGTCAGTTAGCTAAATCTGGCAATTATCGCTTGGCATCAGAGCAGCTCTACATCACTCAGTCAGCTCTTACTAAAAAAATTCAACGACTTGAATCCAACATTGGGGCGTCTCTGTTTTCTCGTGGTAGACATGGCGCAGAACTGACGCATGCGGGTAAAACATTACTGGCAGAAGCCCAACGTTTAGTTCATTCAATGCAGGCGTTTGAGCAGCTTTCAGGCTCTGTGGTGAACGGAACTCAGGGACATTTGAACATAGGCTTTGGCGTGTCCACTTATCATGAAGCGCCCAAGCTGATTGCGGCGTATAAACAGCAATATCCTGAGGTTCATGTCACCTTAAATGACACACCTTCTAAGCAGCAGACAGACGAGTTATTGAGCCATGAACTCGATATCAGCTTCAATCGAATACCCGACTCTTCCGATTTAGAAAATCTAACCCTATTCAATGATTCCCTTGTAATAGCGATACACAAAGATCTTCTCAAACAAGCGCAAGGCAAAGCTCAAGTTCTCTCTGAGTTATCGGAATGGCCTTATCTAAAGCTAGCCCAACACCGAGGTCCCGGATTAGACAGACAGATCCAACAATATTGTCTTGCCAATAAAATCGACCTATCAAAAACACAAGAAGCCGACGATATTCTTACCCTGCTGGCGTTAGTATCGGCCAATATCGGTTTCACCATTGTACCTAGCAGTGCGCAGTTCATTAGTAACACCGATGTGGAATTCATTGCGTTAGAAGGCGAACACGCGACTTGGCCTGTCGGGTTGATCTGGAATGGAGATAGTGAAAACCCACTCCGGGATAAGTTTGTCGAGTTTGTGGCTGATCAAAAAGGAAATTAAACCAGAAGCTAAATTTCACCAACAAAAAAGGCTCACTAAATAGTGAGCCTTTTGATATCTGCCTAACGAAAAACCTAGGTCTAACGTTGCGTGCGTTTTGAAAGAATAGTTTTAGAACAGCAGGTTAGAGTTATAACTTAGAAGAATTCAATCGAGTTACGACCGCTTTTATCGTCACGTGTTGGCTTTGGCGTATCCGCTTTCTTTTTCGGCTTTTTTTCTTTCTTCTCTTTTTTCTCTTTCTTTGGTTCAGCCGTTGCGCTTAGCATTTCTGCTTTGCTTTTCTTAGATTCCTTCTTCTCAGAATCCTTTTTAGACTGACCTTTCTTCGCCTTGTTCTCTTTTTTAGGCGCTTCTTTCTTTTTCGGCTTTTCTAATTCTTCTTGTACTGGCTGATCACACACCACTACATAGTATTCTTGGTTGAATTCAAAGAAGTCGCCATCGTACATTTTACGACGCTTACGGGTTTCTAGCTCACCATTTACCGCTACGTAGCCTTCAGAGATGATGTGCTTAGCTTCGCCGCCACCACTCACTAGGTTAGCAATTTTAAACACTTTGTAGAGCTCGATTGGCTGTGATGAAACATCAATACCAATTGCTTCAATTTCAATCTCTTCGCCTTCTTCGCCCAGCTCTTGGCCTTCGTAATCAGCGTCTTCGTAATGTTCTTGGTCCATGGTGACCTCTACCTAAATATGTACTTCTGAAATATTGGGCGCAGTGTAATCTTAAAACAAGTAAATGACCATGTTGAATTCACCGAGCACTCTTTTGTTCTCGTTACGCACCCACTTTATAGCGCACCACCAACATTCGAAAGGCTGACAAGCTGCTTGGTATATTCATGCTGCGGATTACCAAACAAAGTCTCAGTGTCGCCCTTCTCTATCACCTCGCCAGCTTTCATGACGATAGTGTAATGACACAAGGATTTCACAACATTCAGGTCATGGCTGATAAATAGATAAGTCAGACCATACTTTTCTTGAAGTGATTTCAACAGATCCAGCACCTGCGCTTGAACCGTTCTGTCGAGTGACGATGTGGGTTCGTCTAACAAGATAAACTCTGGCTTTAATATCAGAGCACGAGCAATCGCAATACGCTGCCTTTGTCCGCCAGAAAATTCATTTGGGTAACGGTGACGAGTTTCTGGGTCTAAGTCGACCTCTTTCATTACGTCACAGATGCGTTGGTCGAGTTCAGTGTCGTCCAATTGTTGATGTACTAACAAGCCTTCGCCAATCACTTGCGCGACCGACATTCTCGGATTTAGCGCAGAAAACGGGTCTTGAAAGACCACTTGCATACGGCTTCGAAACGGTAGCATCTGTTGACGGTTTAAGCCTTGAATTTGTTCGTCAGCGTAGGTAATTGACCCTTCACTATCCACCAGCTTAAGTATCGCCATACCAGTCGTCGATTTACCAGAACCACTTTCGCCAACTAAACCGATTGAGTGCCCTTTCTTCAAAGTGAACTCCATGTCGGTTACGGCTTTGACATGAGAAATGGTTCGCTTGAATAAACCGCCCGTGATCGGGAACCAAACACGAAGTTGATTTACATCGAGTAGCGGTTTGCTTTCGGGTGACACAGGAACGGGCAAGCCTTTAGGGTCAGAGTTGATAAGCTTTTGCGTATAAGGGTGAGCAGGCGCATTAAACAGGGTATGACAGTCGTTACTTTCAACCAAGCGACCATCTTTCATTACCGCTACTCTGTCGGCAATCTTACGAACGATACTTAAGTCATGAGTAATGAAAAGCATCGCCATACCCAATTCTTGTTGCAGGTCTTTCAACAAATCCAAAATCTGCGCTTGTACCGATACATCCAATGCGGTTGTCGGCTCATCAGCGATAAGTAGCTCAGGTTCGTTGATCAGCGCCATTGCGATCATCACACGTTGGCGCTCTCCACCAGATAACTCGTGCGGATAGGCTGAAATCTTTTGTTCTGGATAACGGATGCCCACCTTGGATAGCCACTCTATCGCCAAGGCTTGCGCTTTATTGGTTCGCATTCCTCGGTGAATAGAAAGAGTTTCAACCAGCTGCTTACCGACTCGATGAAGCGGATTAAGCGAAACCATAGGCTCTTGGAAGATCATGCCGATGCGACCACCACGAATCCCGCGCAGCTGTCTTTCAGAGCAACTCAGGATATCGGTGCCAGAGAAGTTAATCTTACCGTTTAAGTAGTGCGACGAACCTTTAGGCAAAAGTTTTAGAATCGAGTTAGCTGTAACCGATTTACCGGAGCCACTCTCGCCCACCAGCGCGAGTGTCTCACCTTTGTATATTTCTAAAGAGACGTCTTGCGTCACTTGTTCTATCGAACCTTTACGCCCGAAACCGACAGACAATTTATCAATGGTCAGAACTGGAGGTGCATTAGAAGCCTCCGCTGTTGACCCTGAAGTAGGAGCTGTATTTGAAGTCATAACTTATCCTTACTTCTGTTGATGTGGGTCGAAGGCATCACGTACCGCTTCACCAACGAAGACCAGTAACGTAAGCATCAGTGAAAGCACAACGAAAGCAGAAATACCAAGCCAAGGCGCTTGCAAGTTAGCTTTACCTTGCGCCAATAGCTCACCTAATGAGGGCGAACCCGCAGGAAGACCAAAACCTAAGAAATCTAACGACGTTAATGTGGTGACTGATCCAGAAAGAATAAACGGCATCATGGTTAACGACGCCACCATCGCGTTGGGTAGCATGTGACGAAGCATAATACGTTTGTCGTCAACACCCATGGCTTGCGCGGCTCTTACGTAATCAAAGTTTCGACAGCGTAGGAATTCAGCTCGTACAATCCCAACCAAACTCATCCAACTGAAGAGCACCATTATTCCGAGCAACCACCAGAAGTTCGGCTCGATAAAACTCGATAGAATAATCAGTAAGAACAGAGTCGGCATCCCTGACCAGACTTCAATGAAGCGCTGACCAAACAGATCAACCCAGCCACCGTAGTAACCTTGTGTCGCCCCGACAACCACACCAATCACGCTCGATACAATCGTCAGAATGAAGCCAAAGAGAACGGAGATACGGAACCCATAAATGATGCGAGCTAACACATCTCGCCCTTTATCATCGGTTCCTAGCCAGTTCACTGAATCTGGCTCCGATGGCACCGCGCCCGAAATATCGAAGTTTATTGTGTCGTAGCTAAACGGAATGATGGGCCACACGATGTAACCGCTGTCTTCAATGAGTTCGATAACATAAGGGTCTTTATAATCCGTTTCGGTTTCAAACTCGCCGCCAAATTCGGTTTCGGAATACTCATTGATAACCGGCACAAACCACTGATTATCATAAGAAACCAAGAGTGGCTTATCGTTGGCAATGATTTCCGCGAACAGGCTCAATCCAAACAAGATGGTAAATATCCAAAGGGAGATAAAACCACGCTTGTTTGCTTTAAAACGTAACCAACGAGCTTCAGCTAAAGGGTTGTTAAACATTTATTATCAATACCTTTTTATTCGTTCGCCATTAACGCGCTTCAAAATCAATTCGAGGATCAACCCAGGTATAAGTCAGATCGGAGATAATGCTCAGCACCAAGCCAAGCAAGGTCATGATATAGAGAGAACTGAACACCACTGGGTAATCTCGTTGAATGGTCGATTCAAAGCCGAGCAGGCCTATGCCTTCGAGTGAAAACATCACTTCAATCAACATAGATCCCGTAAAGAAAATACTAATAAATGCGCTTGGGAAACCCGCAATAATAATCAACATGGCATTACGGAAAACGTGCTTGTAGAGAATACTGCTCTCGTCCAAGCCTTTCGCTCGCGCGGTCACCACATATTGCTTATTAATTTCATCAAGGAAGGAGTTTTTGGTCAGCATGCTGAGTGTTGCAAAGCCACCGATGACCATCGCAAAAATAGGCAAAGCTAAGTGCCAGAAATAGTCGCCAATTTGCTGATACCAGTTGAGTTGGTCGAAGTTACTCGACACGAGCCCACGCAATGGGAACCAACTGAAGTAGTTACCACTCGCGAACAAAATAATCAGGATAATCGCAAACAAGAAGCCCGGTACGGCATAGCCAACAATCACCACCGCACTCGACCAAATATCAAACCGAGATCCGTGATGTATCGCCTTCATGATGCCCAAGGGTATCGAGATCACATAGATGATTAACGTACTCCATAACCCCAAGGAGATGGAAACAGGCAGCCGCTCGATGATGAGATCAATAACGTTGCCGCCCTTAAACAGGCTTTCACCGAAGTTAAAGGTCGCGTAATTTTTCAACATGTCGAAGTAGCGAACATGAATCGGCTTATCAAAACCAAACTGCTTTTTGATCTCTTCAACCACTTCAGGATCAAGCCCACGTGAGCCTTTATAGCCACTCGCAGACGCTTGGTCACTTTCGCTTAAATCAACTTCTTGTCCACCACCAGAAAAGCGCTCCATGATGCCAGAGTTATGCCCTTCTAATTGAGCAACGGCTTGTTCTACCGGACCTCCAGGGGCAATCTGGATGATGAAAAAGTTGATGGTGATGATCGCCCACAGCGTGGGGATCACCAACAATAAACGTCGAAATATATACGCGGCCATGCTAACTAACTCCTAGCGACGTTTTTCAGGAAGCAATGCCGCCTTCTCTTCTGAAATCCACCATGTATCGATACCTAAATCGTATTTAGGCAATACATCTGGACGCTCAAACTTGTCCCACATTGCTACGCGATATTCACCAACGTGCCATTGCGGGATGTTGTAGAAATTCCACTGCAATACTCGGTCCAGTGAACGACCGAGAGTAAGAAGCTTTTCAGGATGTTGTTGGTTACGCGCAATTTCTTCTGTTAACGCGTCAACCACTGGATCGATAACACCTGCAGTATTGTAAGTAGAATCAATGTAGTTAGAGTTCCAAACGATCATTAAGTTCGGGCTAGGGTAAGGGTTTGCGGAAAATGACGACGACACCATGTCGAAATCACGATCACGCAAGCGCTTGATGTACTGAGTCGTATCGATGGTACGGATCTTCATCTCAATACCCATGCGCTTAAGGTTCTTTTGAACCGGCGTTGCGATACGTTCCGTGGTTGGGCTGTAAATCAGCAACTCAAATGACATCGGCTTGCCGGTCTTTTCGTTGGTCATCACTTTGTCTTTCAATACCCAACCCGCTTCTTTCAGCAGTTTGAAAGCGGTACGCATTTGGCTACGAATACGGCCGCTGCCATCGGTGACTGAAGGTTGGAATTCTTTGGTAAACACTCGCGCTGGAATCTGATCTTTGTACTGAGACAGCAATTCAACTTCAGCTGCGCTTGGTAAGCCTTTCGCTTCATAGTCGGTGTTCTGGAAATAACTACGAGTACGTTTGTACTGACCATAGAACATGTTCTTGTTCATCCACTCAAAGTCCATCGCATAGGTTAACGCTTCTCGAACTTTAGGATCTGAGAACACAGGAGATTGAATATTGAAGACAAAACCTTGAGTCGTTTCAGGCTTCTCATGGTTGATCTCTTCTTTAATGATGTAGCCTTTATCGAAGTTCGCGCCTGTGTAAGAGTTGGCCCAGAACTTAGCCGAGTTCTCGGTTCGAAGATCGAACTCCCCTGCTTTAAAAGCTTCCAACATTACCGTGTCGTCACGGTAGTAATCGTATTGCACTTGCTTGAAGTTATTACGGCCAACGTTGACTGGTAGGTCTGCTGCCCAGTAGTTTTCATCTAGGCCGTAGGTCACACTTTGCCCAGATTTATAGCTAATGATCTTATAGGGACCACTGCCTACTGGTGGCTCACTTAGAGGTTCAGACAGCTTTCTGTCTTTCCAGAAATGCTTCGGCAACACACGAGTGCTTTGCGCAAAGCTAAACAGCTTCTCGCGGTTTGGCTTGTTCATCTCAATTCGAACGACCAAATCAGAGACAGCCGTTACTGATTCAATCTCTTTGTAATACACGCGATACTGAGGCACACCTTCTTTCGAAAACTTGTCAAAGGTGAAGGCAACATCGTGAGCCGTGATTGGTTTACCATCTTGGAATTTAGCATTTGGGTTGATGTTGATTTCCATCCAAGTGAAATCACTGGCGTAGCGAACCTTTGAGGCGATCAATGGATAATACGCATCGATCTCGTCGCTCGGAGAAAACATCAAGGTATCGTAAATCTCCCCCGTATAGCTGGCAGCAACGCCGCGGGAACCGAATCGATTAAAGCTATCGTAGGTACCTATGCTGCCATAAGTCACTTTGCCTACTTTTGGCGCATCAGGGTTAACGTAATCGAAGTGAGTGAAATCGGCTGGATATTTTGCTTCACCAAAACCAACCAATTGTGTGGTTTCAATAACGGTGACAGTAGGAGTTGATTCGGTATCAGAAGCGTGTGTGACGGAGGGATATAGAGCAATAAGCGGCAGCATGACTGCACATGACTTCAAATTAGACCTGAAAAACTGAGTGCGCTGCAAGGCTTTGCTTCGGAAATCTGTTCCCATTTGACTCTCCCTTCAAATGTCATGAATTCTATATTCAAGTTGATTAATCGGCTTTGAATGCATGCCGTTAAAACAAGTATAGGTTCAAATCTAACATCATGTAATAACTAATAAAACCATCAGCACTTCATCTCTGACGGTTTATTTACAATTAACTCGTCACCGCTCGAAGTTATTGGATGCAGTTGGCGCTGATTGCTTTGATTCCTTTAATTAGCTTGGTGGCGCTGGAAAGAACGGGGGAAGGAGATTGCTCTAGCGAGAATGACATAAGCCTCCACGGTTTAGATTCCCTTTGATTCGCTTTGAAAGTGAAATTTAGGTTCTAAATAATCAACAAACTATACTTTACTGGAGTATCCTTGCTGCTTAGGTCTAAATGGAATGACACTTTGAACAAACCAAACCACATAACATTTGCAACGTTCAACCTGCTGAACTATCTCGAACCGCCGAATGCGTATTATGATTTTGAGAACATCTACAGCTTCGAAGAATGGCAGAAGAAGCAACATTGGATGGCTGAAGCGATTCGTTCATTAGATTGTGATGTGATTGGCTTTCAAGAGATATTTAGCCCGAAGTCTTTAGAGCAATTGATGAACAAGCTAGGTTATCCATACTTTGCTGTGGTCGATAGCGCACACGTTGAGGATGACTACTTATATACCTCACCTGTCGTTGGTATCGCTTCCCGTTACCCGATTGAAAACGTGCAGCCTGTTACGCCAGATTCGAAGTTACTGAAAGCGTTCAACCTTAGTGACAACTTCTCATTCAACCGAACACCTGTTCATGCCACGATTACGTTGCCTCATTTAGGTTCAACCGACTGTTATGTTGTGCATTTCAAATCACAGCGTCCGACGGAGCCAAAAATTGAATCTGTCGATATGGATAACTCTCAGCAAGGCGCAAAACCACAAAGTGACACGCTCACTCGCTTCCACCAAGAACAACTTGGCTCTTGGTTATCGAGTGTTCAACGCGGCCTTGAAGCTCAGATGCTGCATCAATACATCACCAATCATCGCTACCAAACCAATCAGCCAGTCGTGTTGATGGGTGACTTTAATAAACCATTATTCCACGATGAGTTTAAAGGGCTGTTGAGTTACGCAATCAACCGAGACGAAAACAGCAAGCATTGGCTTTCCCACTTCCGCTTAAAAGACAGCTGGGATATTTATCATCAATTGCATGAACAAGACTTACTTGAACAACGCAAACCAACCCACTATTACGGTGCCTCTGGTTCTGTTCTGGATTACATTTTAATGTCGAACGAATTTGACTGTCAGAACTCATCAAGCATGATGGAAATCTCTTGCTACACAGTGCTCGACCATCACCTCATCAATCCCAGCTTTGAACACGACCAATTCAGTACTGACCATGCCATCGTTGCTGTCACCGCTCATATCCGTGAAGCCTAGCTATTCGATTACATCTTCAATCGAGAGTTACCTGAGTTGAACATGAAAAAAACCGCAGTCAAAAACTGCGGCCTTCCACTTTAGCCAAACGGGTTGAGCCAACCGACGCCCCATTTAGAAACCGATTTACCGTTTAGCAAAGTGTGAAACTTAGAATGTGTACATTGCGCCAAGATAGAATGAAGCCAATACGATATCTTTCTCTACCTTTTTTCGGTTCCAAGAGTTGCCCTCGTCAACTTCTACTGTAAATGCATCGGCTTCATAACCAAGTCTCAGGCTTAACTCAGAAAGCTTTTCTGGGGTGTACTCAACGCCAAAACCAACTCGTACACCTGCACCTGAATCATCGAAATCAGAACTTGAAGGACGTGAACCGTCTGCATACTTCATATCGAGATCGATTGAAGATAAGCCAATTGTACCAAATGGGCGAACGCCATTATCAAACGTATAACCAAGGTTTGCAGCAATCGAAAAGACTTGAGGAGTCCATGTAAAGCCAGCGTTGCTTCTTAAAGGATATTTAGCAACCACATCACCATAATCCGTGTACTGAAGCTCAAGTGATACAATACGGTTAAACTTATAGCCAGCAATGATACGGTAAGCATTGTCTTCTGCTTCAAACGTCACTGGCTCTTTAATTGATGAAAATAGTCCACCATCATCGACGCCAGAAGTACCAATGGCACCACCTAGATACAAACCACTGTCCGCTGCCATTACATTGTTTGCTGCAAATGCTGACATCATTGCGATGCTTAGAATTAATTTATTGCCCATTACTACTTGACCTTACTTAATGCAAATCAAGATTGTTACGCCTTCCTGTGCTGCACAATCTTGTTAGAGTTACCCGACACCCCGTCGAATTCGCGAACATGATAGGCTCACAGAAAACAAAAAAATAAATAAAAATGTAATCACTTTATAACCCCAGACAACAGAATTAGTTAAAACACCATAAGAGCCTGAATAAAAAAGAAATAAAAAAACACCTAACGTTTGTTTGAACAATCTATTCCCTTCCAAATCATCCGGTTTTTAGGTTTTTCCACCTCGCACTTACGCAAGCTTACTTTCAAGAGTGGCGTGATTTTGCATAATCCGCACGCTTTAGTAGCTTGCGACTTAACTCAATCTCAACCATTCAGAATAAGACGAATAGAAACACGATGAACCACACAATAGAGCTCAACGGCTTAATCATTGATACTGACTCTCGAACGATTACTAATGAACAGGGGAATAAAATCACTTTACGCCCTCACCTACTTTCGGTGCTCTGTTTACTAACAGAAAAT
Organism: Vibrio sp. 10N.286.49.C3; assembly: GCF_041469545.1. Lineage (NCBI taxonomy): Bacteria > Pseudomonadati > Pseudomonadota > Gammaproteobacteria > Vibrionales > Vibrionaceae > Vibrio > Vibrio sp. 10N.286.49.C3. The sequence goes on along the minus strand of NZ_JBFRKT010000029.1, from coordinate 14,925 downwards.
CTAGGGGATCCCGTTTCTAGGGAAGATATTATTGATATGTGCTGGGAAGGGGAACTCACCTCTCCTCACATACTTGCTAACGTCATCTATAATCTGCGTAATGTTTTTACGCGCTTAAGAACACCGGACATTCAGATAACCACAATCACCAAGTTTGGCTACATTTTGTCGGTTGACCCCACTTAATTAAATTTAAGCGACACTACATTGTGTCAAAACTGTATGAGCAACACGCCGTAGCGCACTCTTTATATCTCCATTGTGAACGTATTTATGCAATCAATGGCGTTGATTAAGATCACTAAAAAACGCCCCATCGAAACGTTTCGATGATCGTTATCACACTCTAGGAAAGTGAAGAGTGCAAATGATAAATCAGACACTATTATCACCATCGAAACGTTTCGATGGTTTTTCTTGAGTTGTTCTCAACCCATTAAACGTTATTTTTCGATAGGTCGTGATATGAAAAAAAGTACTCTAATTAATTCTGAACTCTCTTACTTAGTGGCGACTCTTGGCCACACAGATGAAATCACGATTTGTGACGCGGGCTTGCCGATTCCAGATCACGTAACTCGTATTGATCTTGCCTTAACTCATGGTGTTCCGAGCTTTCAGCAAACAGTAAAAACCATGCTGGATGAATCTCAGATTGAAGGCGTTGTGATTGCAGAAGAGTTTGCGAAAGTAAGCCCAGATCATCACGCTGCACTGATTGATTTAGTTAAGACAGAAGAAGCGCGTTGCGGCAAATCGCTTTCGATTACTTACATCACTCATGAAGAATTCAAAGAGCGAACGCATGACAGCCGCGCGGTTATTCGCACTGGCGAATGCACGCCATACGCAAATGTTATTTTCCAAGCTGGCGTAACCTTTTAGCTCAAGCTCAGCGTTTGAACCTAAGCGCAACGACAGCTCAGTGTCATCACTGAACCAAAACAATCAAATACAACTGGCCCCGAGTAAAGGAACCGACATGACTCAAGCCATTTTAGAACTTAGCTCAATTGAGAAAGCCTTCCCAGGTGTTAAAGCACTAGATAAGGCGAGCCTCAACGTTTACCCAGGGCGCGTAATGGCGTTAATGGGGGAAAACGGTGCAGGTAAATCAACGTTGATGAAAGTGCTTACCGGCATTTACCACTTGGACGGCGGCACTATCGCATACCAAGGTAAACCCGCAGCATTTAAAGGACCACGTGATTCACAACAAGCCGGCATTAGCATCATTCACCAAGAGTTGAACCTAATTCCTGAGCTAACCATCGCCGAGAACATCTTCTTAGGTCGTGAAATCACAGGCACCATGGGACGTATCTTGTGGAACGAAATGTACCAAGAAGCGGACAAGCTACTTAAACGCCTTAACGTAAAACACAGTTCAAAAACTCCTTTAGGTCAGCTAAGCCTTGGTGAGCAGCAAATGGTAGAGATAGCGAAAGCCCTATCGTTTGAATCTAAGGTCATCATCATGGATGAGCCAACGGATGCACTAACCGATACCGAAACTGAGTCTCTATTTAAAGTAATTAACGAACTACGTGATGAAGGCTGTGGCATTGTTTACATCTCTCACCGTTTGAAAGAGATCTTTGAGATTTGTGATGACATCACCGTGCTTCGTGACGGTAAGTTCATTGGACAATGTGAAGTAAAAGACACCGACGAAGATGGCCTAATCGAGATGATGGTTGGCCGTAAACTGGACGAGCAATATCCACGTATCGGACAGAGCCACGGTGAAACCTGCCTTGAAGTGATTGGCCTGACTGGTTCTGGTGTTCATGACGTGAGCTTTACTCTAAAGCGCGGCGAGATCCTTGGTGTATCTGGCCTAATGGGTGCAGGTCGTACCGAACTGATGAAAGTGATTTACGGTGCCCTTCCAAGTGAACGCGGCGTCATCAACCTAGAAAACAAAACCATCAACCCTGTAAGCCCGAAAGATGGCTTGGCGAATGGCATTGCTTACATCTCTGAAGACCGTAAAGGCGATGGCTTAGTTCTAGGGCTTTCAGTGAAAGAGAATATGTCTTTATGTTCACTTGACCTACTGACAAAGAGCGGTCAAATCCAACATAAAGATGAAGTAATGGCGGTTGATGACTTCATCAAGCTCTTCAACATCAAAACCCCGACGCGCGAACAGATTATTGGCAACCTTTCTGGTGGTAACCAACAGAAAGTGGCTATCGCTAAGGGCTTGATGACCAAACCAAAAGTACTGATTCTCGATGAGCCAACGCGTGGTGTCGATGTCGGTGCTAAGAAAGAGATTTACCAACTCATTAATAAGTTTAAAGCCGATGGCATGAGCATTATTTTGGTCTCATCTGAAATGCCAGAAGTGTTAGGAATGAGTGACCGCATCATGGTGATGCATGAAGGCCGTGTAAGCGGTGAATTTGATGCTAAAGAAGCAAACCAAGAATTATTACTGGCGTGTGCGGTCGGTAAAAAGATCAACGAGGACGCAGCATGAGTATTAAAACCATGAGCAAAACAACTGAAACTGAAGCGCCAAAGAAAAAACCGTTAATCAGCAAAGAATGGCTGATTGATCAAAAGTCATTGATTGCTTTGATCTTCCTGATTGTTGTCGTTTCTTTCTTAAACCCAAACTTTTTTACTGTCGACAACATTCTGAATATCCTGCGTCAAACCTCGGTTAACGCGATTATCGCAGTAGGTATGACACTGGTTATTTTAACCGCGGGTATCGACTTGAGTGTCGGCTCTGTACTTGCGCTTTGTGGTGCATTCGCAGCCAGCATGATTGGCATGGAAATCCCTGTGATGATCGCAGTGCCAACCGCTCTAGTAGCTGGTGCAGCATTAGGTGCTATTAGCGGTGTGATTATCGCTAAGGGTAAAGTTCAAGCCTTCATCGCAACGCTTGTAACCATGACACTACTTCGCGGCGTAACCATGGTTTACACCGACGGTCGCCCTATCTCAACAGGCTTCACTGACACAGCAGACGCATTCGCTTGGTTCGGTACAGGCTACGCAATGGGCATCCCAGTTCCAGTATGGATCATGGTCGTGGTATTCGCAGCAGTATGGTACCTACTTAACCACACACGCTTTGGTCGTTACGTTTACGCACTGGGTGGCAACGAATCAGCAACTCGCCTATCGGGTATTGATGTAGACAAAGTGAAAATCGGCGTTTACGCAATCTGTGGCCTGCTAGCTGCAGTGGCTGGCATCATCGTGGCATCGCGTTTGTCATCTGCTCAACCTACCGCAGGTATGGGTTATGAGCTAGACGCCATAGCAGCCGTGGTTCTTGGCGGCACAAGCTTAGCGGGCGGTCGTGGTCGCATCATGGGTACATTGATAGGTGCACTGATAATCGGCTTCCTAAACAACGCCCTAAACCTATTAGACGTATCTTCTTACTACCAGATGATTGCAAAAGCAGTGGTTATTCTTCTGGCAGTATTGGTCGACAACAAAAACAAATAAGACTCTAGTTTGAGTCAATGCAACACCCTGCTTTATCTATAGAAAACCCATAGAAAAAGCACCTTTAATAAAAAGATCTATCAGTAACAAACCTATAAACATTAAATCTATAAATAATGTAACAACGAGCTAGGGTTATCCAACCTAGCTCACCCTACATAAAGGACTTACACCATGAAAAAATTAGCGACTCTTATTTCTGCTGCCCTTCTTTCTACAACAGTATCTGTGTCTGCACAGGCGCAAGATACAATGGCAATCGTTCTGTCTACACTGAATAACCCATTCTTTGTAACCATGAAAGATGGCGCAGAAGCGAAAGCAGAAGAGCTAGGCTACAAGCTTATCGTTCTTGATTCTCAAAACGATCCAAGCAAAGAGCTTTCGAACATTGAAGATCTAACCATTCGTGGTGTTAAGGCAATCCTGATTAACCCAACGGATTCAGACGCTGTGTCTAATGCGATTCGTATTGCTAACCGTTCAAACATCCCAGTACTGACACTAGACCGTGGTGCAAGCCGTGGTGACGTAGTGAGCCACATTGCTTCTGATAACGTAATTGGCGGTGAAATGGCGGGTCACTACATCATGGAAAAAGTGGGCGAGAAAGCGAAAGTAATCCAACTTGAAGGTATCGCGGGTACATCGGCTGCTCGTGAACGTGGCGAAGGCTTCATGAACGCAGTAAACGGCAGCGACCTTGAGCTTCTTGCAAGCCAACCTGCTGATTTCGACCGTACTAAAGGTCTGAACGTAATGGAAAACTTGCTTGCTGCTAACCCAGATGTACAAGCGGTATTCGCTCAAAACGATGAAATGGCACTAGGTGCTCTTCGCGCCGTTCAAGCTTCAGGTAAAGAAGTGATGATCGTTGGCTTTGATGGCACTGAAGACGGTATCGCTGCTGTTAACCGCGGCCTACTAGGCGCAACGGTTGCACAACAACCTGACCTAATCGGTTCTTTAGGTATTGAAATAGCAGACAAAGTACTGAAAGGCGAGACAGTAGACGAGTACGTACCAGTAGCTCTAAAAATCATCGCTAAGTAACTTATCTATTACCAACTAACTTAGCTTAACTCTTGACCTAATTAAGCAGGGGTCCCCTATCCCCTGCTTTCTTGACTCACTTGCTCATTGGCTCACTGACTCAAGACAAAAAGCAAAACTCCGACAGTGCATCGCTGTTTCTCATACCGCTCACAAACGAGAGCGCACTCAACACCATGAGAAAGACCCATGCATTTTCAAATACGATATATCATAAGGCTCGTATCATGACTCAACTGATTGTTCTAGGTAGCGTTAACGCTGACCACGTACTGCAAGTTCCTTCGTTCCCTCGTCCGGGTGAAACCTTGATTGGCGGTAACTATCAGGTCATCCCTGGCGGTAAAGGCGCAAACCAAGCGGTCGCTGCTGCGCGATTAAACGCAGATATCGGCTTTATCGCCTGTGTCGGTGACGACCCATTCGGCATCAATATTCGTCAAGATTTTGCTAAAGATGGCATCAACATCGATGGTGTTATCGTTGCAGACAACACGCCGACAGGCATCGCGATGATCCAAGTATCAGCAACAGGTGAAAACAGCATTTGTCTTTCTGCTGAAGCCAACAACAAGCTGACTTGCGACCAAATTGAACCGCATCTAGAGAAGATTCGTGGCGCTAAATACCTTCTAACTCAACTTGAAACGCCAATTGAAGGCATTGAATACGCAGCAAAAGTAGCAAAAGAGAATGGCACTCAAGTTATTCTAAACCCGGCTCCTGCTCGTCCATTATCGGATTCATTGCTTGCTTGTGTTGATGTGATTACACCCAACGAAACCGAAGCAGAAGTTTTGACAGGCATTACCGTGACTGACAGCGCATCCGCTCATCAGGCAGCTTTGGCTTTGCACGCAAAGGGCATCGAGACTGTGATGATCACACTTGGCGCGAAGGGCGTTTGGGTAAGTAAAAACGACAAAGGCGAGCTCATTGCAGGGTTTCGCGTTGAAGCGACAGACACAACCGCTGCTGGTGATACCTTCAACGGCGCATTGGTGACAGGCTTGCTTGAAGACATGCCACTTGAGCGCGCGATTAAGTTTGCTCATGCCGCTGCTGCTATTTCCGTAACTCGTTTTGGTGCTCAAACGTCGATTCCGAACCGTTCTGAAACCGATGCGTTTTTATCAGAGCAATTATCTGCCTAACTTTAGACCCATTTGAAGGCTTAACTCCTGAGCTAAACCGTAGTTAACGGATGTGAGCCTTCAAATTCGGTAACAACAAATAACAAGCATAAGCCCCTGTATTCAGGCAGAATATCGCGTAACGTGGCAAGTTACTCCCACAAGGATTTTTTATGGCAACAATGAAAGACGTCGCTCGGCTAGCAAAGGTTTCAACTTCAACCGTCAGCCATGTGATCAACAAGTCACGTTTTGTCAGTGAAGAGATAGCTGAGCGTGTTAACAGTGCGGCTAAAGAACTCAACTACGCACCCTCTGCATTGGCTCGTAGCTTGAAAATGAAGCAGACCAAAACCTTAGGTATGCTAGTAACTACCTCTACTAACCCATTCTTTGGTGAAGTAGTAAAAGGTGTTGAGCGTCGTTGCTACGAGAAAGGTTACAACCTTATCTTGTGTAACACCGAAGGCGACAGCGAGCGCATGAAATCATCTATCGATACCTTGCTGCAGAAGCGTGTCGATGGCCTAATGCTGATGTGCTCAACCCTTGAAGGCGAGCACATTGATGTATTTGAACGCTACCCAGAATTACCTATTGTTGTAATGGATTGGGGCCCAATGTTGTTCGCGAGTGATAAGATCCAAGATAACTCGCATCAAGGCGGCTACATGGCAACCAAGCACTTGATCGATAACGGTCACGCTCAAATTGGTTGTATCACTGGCCCACTGCACCGCAATCAAGCATCTTCTCGTTATCAAGGCTTCAAGCAAGCGATGGAAGAAGCGAAGCTCGAGATCAACCCTAAATGGATTGTTGAATCAAACTTCGAATGCGATGGCGGTTTTGACTCATACCAAACCTTAAAAGCGCGTGGCGAAATGCCATCGGCACTGTTTGTTAGCAATGACATGATGGCAATGGGTGTGATTCACGCTGCGGCTCAAGATGGCACATCGATTCCAAATGATCTTTCGATTATTGGCTACGATGACATCCACTTGTCTAAATACATGACCCCAGCTTTGAGCACTATCCACCAGCCAAAACACCGTTTAGGTAAAGCAGCCGTAGATACTCTATTGAACCGACTCAAAACACCTGATGCGTATCCGCAGGTTGTTGAGTTAGAGCCAACGTTAGTTGAACGAAGCAGCGTTAAAGCGATTTAGTGCGCCTTTCTACAAATCTAAATAACTGCTCCAAACAACAGAGCCGAGCAGTGCAGCAAAGCAACTAGCCAAGGCAACATCCTACACAACAGACCTAAATAACAAAGGGCAAGGTTATCTAACCTTGCCCTTTTCGATCCTAATACGCTTCACTTGTCTTGTTAACGATTCAACGCAGACGCTATCTGTTGTATTTCATCTAACACATCAACACCATTGTATTGAGGCGCAATAGACAAGTCTTGAATATTAATCGTTTCAACAGACTGATGCTCACTGAGTTGAAGCATTAAGTCTCCCTTCGGTGAATAGGTTCTACTGCCGCCACAATATGTCGCGGTAAAGGCATCAACCACATCTTGCCCGACGCGATTACAGGTCACGATATGACACCCTTCTTCTAACGCTCTTGCTTGTGCAATGGCAAAGCTATGATGACCACCAAAATTCGCAGGATGGAGAATAACGTCTACCGACTGATACGGTCTCATGATCTCCGGGAACCATATATCAAAGCAAATCGCGACACCGAACTTCAAGCCTTTGTATTCAAAAGTAAGAAGTTCATTTCCTCTAGAAAAGTACTCTTTGTCGAATTTCGTTTGACTGACTTTTCTGTATTTATGACGCAAACCTGAACCATCAACCACCACAACGCTATTGTAATACTGACCATTATCTTCCTCAGCGACACCCGCAACGATTAACGTCTGATGTTTCGTGGCAAGCGCAGTTAATGAATCAATGGTCGGGCTGTTATTGAAGTCTTCACACAGTTCATGAATTTCTGCGGCATCGTTAAAGATATATCCAGTAGAGAACAGTTCAGGCAGCAACGTGATATCACCCACTGTCGTCTCAGCTTCCAAAAGCTCAGAGACTCGCGAGATGTTCATTTGTTTATTTTTGTATTCAACTTCAAGCTGGACAAGAGTGACGCTGACACTATTCAAAATCGAATCCTTACTGGGTAACACTTCAAACTTGAGACTAAGAACGACAGGGTAAGATAATCCCCCATCGCTTGCTGACTCGATCGCCAATGGTTGAAGCAAGCGCACACTCTCATAAGCACTCAGTTCATATACTTCATCAGCTTGGGCTCTGGCAAAACTGGTGGTGTGCTGTCCATGTAGGTTAAGAAGTTTTCCCACACCTCATGCGTTCTTTGTTTAGTCAGCTTAGTTTTGCAAGAAAGCGCCATAAGACCTCGAATTGAACCATCACGCCATTGGGTATACACCGAGTCACAATGTGCCGTCATGTAAGCTTGCCAACTGTCTTGAGCCATCTTGATTGAGCTAACCAACTCCGCATCATAAGCATTGTGTTCAAAGCTCGCTTCAAGGTATTGATCAAGCTCCACTTGTGCAGTTTCCAACTCAATCGACGCACAGTGATTGATCTCTATGGTATTCATTGCATTCTCGCAATCGACAACATCATCGGATGCTGATGCAAGCAAAGGTAAACACGTTAATAACACGACCGTTAAAGCCTTTTTCATTATTTATCCCCTCATTCAAAAGCACATATATGCGCCCTATTAATGCCAAGCATTACGAATCTTAACGACATAAGACGCCAATTGTTGATAACTGCGTTTAGGATTATGTCCAAAAACCACAAGAGCATACAACCACAGAACAAGAAGCATGGAAAACAAACCTGACTGGAAACCATCTAGGTACAACTCAGGTAGCAAGTCGACTACCTTTTGATAGTTCACAATTGAAATTGTTGTTTTACTGCTAATCAACTCATACGTTAAGCTTATTGGGCCCACTAAGGCCCAAACTAAAAACCATGACACGCCTGCGACAGGCACTAAACTCAGTAGCGGCTTAAGTTGCTTAACCGGGAAAATGAAATACAAGAGCATAATCAAATACAGAGCGGCTAAAAATAAGCTCCATGCGTGAACACTGACTTCAAAAATCCGATAACGCTCATCGACATACATGATTAACACTACCGCCCCCAATACACCAAGCGATAATAATTTTCCCACATACCTCGTTCTAGAAAACCTAATCAATACATAACCAATCACAAGAAGAAAGCACGAAAGCACGAAAGCCAAGCTAACACTTCTGGTTTGGTCTCAAAAAGACGTGGTGTTGCGGAATTAGACAAGATAAAGATCGCGTAGGTAGGAGCAATCATCAGAAACGCGATAAACACACGCACCAACATCCAAATCATATTTTTAATCATTACGCTCAAATCCACTCACTCGCATTATTTCAAAAATTACAGTTTTCAATTTGATGATAAAAACCGGTAACAATCCGCTTCATCAAAAAACGCAAAAGTACTGAACAAAAAAACGACACTCTTAACCTTGGAAGCATATCTAACATCCTGATTTCTATAGTGCGACCATGCGTTACGCTATTTATATCAATAACTCAGACTTTTGTTCACACTATTTATGCATAAGCTTGCGTTATTATCGCTAAATTTATAAATTAAGTTGCATGCACACACCAATCGGTCACGCTTCTCTTAATATGGATATCAAGTACCACCATTTTGCCAAAACTTCGTTCTTCTTTGCCATTTCTTTCTTTTTTTTCATGGCATTGCTTATTCCTTTAACACCGTCTCATTACCAAACGTTAACCGAAGACACATCAAGGTTAGTAGAAACGAGGTTAGAAGGAATTCAATCAAGGTTCGACCGTTTTTTATCTGAAATTACCCCAGATCAGCCTTGCGACGCGATTGTTAGACAACTTCGACAAAACGTTTTTGAAGCCGATTGGGTGAAAGAAGCCGCGGTGTTCGACAAGGAGAGTCGATTTTACTGTTCAACCACCGATGGTGAGGTTTCATTTCGCTTATACAACACCATCAGGCAGCGGCTCAATGACGCCCCAAATTTAACCACCTTATCGTATTCAAACTCAGCGATTACTAAGGTGCAATCCATTATGCTGATATTCTCGACTAAGGAAGGCTCAGGAGTGAGCCTGATGATTCCTCCGCACTTCATCTTTGAGCTTGTAGAAGCTAATTTGAATAGCCAGGGCATTAACTCTAAAGTTGAGGTGATCAAAAGAGACATTCACCCTACCGACCTCGGCTCATACAACGCGACAGTACGGATACGATCAGACATCTACCCATTCTCCGTCACCTCATACATTGGTCATCAGTATTATATTAACTTCATGCTGAGTCACTTATGGTTTGGCTTTCTCATGGCCGGAATTACGACCATTATTCGCCTTTCCCTCAAGCATAAAAAACAGAGCCAACGTAGCTTAGAATATTCGCTATCCAGTGCTCTGAAAAACAAACACCTACATGTTCACATGCAACCTATCGTTAACCAAAGCACCAATAAAATCGTAGGCTGTGAGTCATTATTGAGATGGAACGATCCAATTGAAGGTAACGTCTCCCCTGCTATCTTCATTCCATTGGCTGAAAGTTTAGGCTTGATTGAGAAGCTGACCTATTTCGTGCTGCATGAAGTGTTAACGACATTGAAAAGTAATCAAGAGGTGTTTGCATCAAAGTACATCAGCGTCAACATCAGCCGAAACGTTGTATCCAACAGTAACTTCACTAATAAAGTGATTAGCATCTTTAAAAGACACCCTGAGATTCTCAAACAAGTGGTTTTCGAGGTGACAGAGGATGGTGAGTGTTCTGATGCCGATATGGTCAAAATTAAGGACAACTTGCAAAAGCTATCTGATCTTGGTGTGAGAATTGCCATAGATGACTTTGGTACTGGCTACGCAGGATTAGACTTTGTAAGGCAATTTCCGTTCAGTATTCTCAAGATTGATCGCGTGTTCGTGAAAAACATATCCGACGAATCCAGTTTTGGTATCCCACTATTAGAATCCATGCTTCAGCTATCACGCACCTTAGGCATGCAAGTCATAGTTGAAGGCGTTGAGTACGAGTCACAACTGAAGATCTTGTCGAAACTAGGCGTCGACTACATTCAAGGCTTCTACTTCTATAAACCTATGCCAATAAGCCTCGCCATTAGCTTGATCAAACAGCAAGATTTTGAATCAGATAACGTTGAGAAACAAACAAACCAGACATTTCTTGCTACATAAGGCACTGAAAAAAATATAACACAAAGACTATAGATATCCTTTGATAAACATTTAATTCATCGCATCATTGGTGCATCACAAGGGATATCATGGAAAAGAAACTTCAAATCAAACTGGAGCCTAGCCTGCTGCTACTGAGAATTGGCATTTTGATCGTCTTCTTGTTCAGGGGCTTGGATAAGCTCCTTGTCCCTGAGCACGCGACATTCTAATTTGAAGCACGTTAGCCCACTACTAGGAGTGTGGTAACTCGAATTGGGTTCACTCTTAAATACTTGTTATACAAAGTTATCTACCTGACCAATAATCCATAACTTTCGGATATGCATGATATCTAAGTCCGTATAAAATAATCCCAGCAATTGCAGACTGACATGCTAGATTGATTACCACTTGAGTGAGATTAGGCTGATTGATTGCATAAAAATGAATGGCAACCCAAGGGGCAAACGCAATCATACTTGATATAAAAACATTCCCTCTTTGATACTTCATGATAAACCAAGTTTGAAAAGCAGGAATTATTAGAAAACCTCCCATCATCGTTAGAATTACACTCAAAATCCCAGCCAAAAAAGCCGTTATAGATGAAGCCAATAAATGCATTAACAACTTAGCGATACGATTTAGCACTCTACCTCCCTTTCTATATAACGAATAACATGGATTTCCCCTTCCGAGGTTCTACAATATTTATGTGGTATCTATTTCTGCGCTATCTAATTAGCTAAAAACCACTTTAGCCTTCATGCCGTAAACCAAAATAGTAAGGTCATACTTCATAACTCGGTAACCCACTCTAAATTACGGACTACAATAGCAAATATGTCACTCATGCGTATAAGCGTGAGGCCTGTGTTGGTTATCACAACCTTACCTTGGCCTCGCTCGCCTTGAGAGAAACCTCAAAGCAATGTGCCCTTCAAGCCTAATCGTACAGTTTACTTAATACAATGGTTCCGGGATTGCTCAACACTCAGGGATTTAGTGTTGCCAGCGTGAAGCCTTAATCCTTATTCGTTTATGTGGATATCAGCTAGCATGCGTTGAAAGGTGGTTCTGTTCTATAAAAATATGCCATTGCAATCTTCATGGCCATCCATCCTTCATATGTGAACATCTCTTGGGGGGCATTTAAAGGGAACTCGATATATTTATAAAGTGGATTACTTTCATCAACACTCTCAATACTAATAAATTCCCAACTCTCCTCCGCCATTTTCATTTCAGATTGAATACTAGCAATATCTAATGTAGTTTCAGCAATAAAAAATAACTGGGGTTTACCTCCTCGGACTAGCTCCCTTGTAAACGCAAGCGGTATTAGGCTATATTGATCTGGTCTAAGTCCAATTTCACTTTTTATTTCCTTTTCTATTCCTTTACAGAAAAAGTCGAATGATAAGGTATTCGTAATAGTATCATTTTCATTCCATGCAAAAACCCCAGATGCAGAGCAATGGAATTTACCTAGGCCGTTATCCATTATAGCTTGTTCATTCCCACGAATGGGTATCAGTACTTCTTTTGTATTTGGATTAACGACAATAGCAGCCACGCCTAGAGTATTTGAAAGTATTGATGATCTTAGAGGAGTAATTAGACCATTATGAGCTTTTTCATAATCATTTCGAATCGTTAGTAATGGGTCTTCCCCTAATACACCAGAAGCCCAATCTAAAGTTAGATTCGTTGCGACTTGATCAAAGTAAGTAGCTGGTTGGATATGAATTTTGTTTTCCGTTACATCAAAATTAGTGATACGTATGGAGTAATCGTTTTGCCACTCGCCTGATGTTTCATCAATTTTTATCTTGCCTAAGGCTTTAAATAGTTCTACTGCTTTTTCTGAATGTTCTTTTAAATAGTCGGGAACCTGGTATTTCGCGTCAATAAAACACACTTCTAAATCATCTACATTTTTTCCATAAGAAAAGCCTTTATTTCCTTTTCTTAGAGGTATGGTTTCAGCATATGGTGCGCGACAGAATTTATATTCTTTTTCTAACTCATATTGACTATAGAATTTAACCAAATTATTAGTGTTAGATTCGACAAAAAGACCGATTTTATCTTGAGCATTTATTCCAGTTCTAGTCCGTTTTATCTTCCCTTTTTCAACTAAAGGAATGTTCGCAGCGAACCCTCCCACAAATGGAACGCTAAGCTGTATAGTTGGATTTTCTTCTTTATAACGTTTCCAAAACCTCTTTAGACTTCCGATTACTGCTTTCATTCAAAACCCTCGATGTTAAAATCCATATTACGAATGACATGGATCCCCCCCTTTCGAGGTTCTGCCACATTTATGCGGTACCTATTTCTACGGTATCGACCTAGCTAAAAACCACTTTAGCCCTCATACCACAGGCCAAAATAGTAAGTCCTGCTTCATAAAGCATCACCCACTTTAACCTACTGACTACAATAGTAAATATGCCATTCATGCGTATAGGCGCTGAAGCGTGTGACAATGCACAATATTGGACAAGAACACTAAGTAAACTAGGTCATACGGCCGTATTTTTAATATTGGTTTTGGCATGTGTAAAGCTTGAGGCAACTCACTTAGCAGAAAGACAACGAGAACAAGGCTGGTGGCATTTGTGGAATAAGAGTAAACATGGCGACAATAAACAGCAAATGACTAACGGCTTGATAAGATCACTATCACAACCTTACCTTGGCCTCACTCGCCTTGAGAGAAACCTCAACACGGTGTGCCCTTCAAACCTAATCGTACAGTTTGCTTAACAAAGTGACTTTCGGCTTATGCAAGCTTCAGGGGTAAATGCTGACTGTGCAACATCTCACCCCTTCTGAATTAGGATTACCTTTAATTCTCTAATGCTACTTAGCTCTCATGTCCAAAATAGGCATATTTTCACCACCCAACATTGTTGCTGGCAGCTTTCCGTCCCAGTTTTGAGCTTCGGTCAGTTTAATGATTAATGGGTTGTCCCCAAGAGCTTTGGCCTTTGCATTAATCGCTTCTGCTTCAGCAAAACCTTTTAATTTAATCGCCTTCGCTTCAGCTATAGCGATAAGCTCAATACCATCAGCTTCGGCTTTTGCCGTATTTACGGCTCTTTGAGCTTCTAAGTTTTGTCTAGCCAGTTTATGTTTCTCGGCAGCTGCTAAGTTTTTCTCAGTCTGCTTCGTTTCGATTGAGGTAAGGTATTTTTTGGGTAGGGCTATATTTTCAATCTGTATATTATCTACGCTTACTGGAAACGCGGCCATTTCTTCAATTAAATTGGATTCAATCGCCTGAATAGCACTCGCTCTATCTTGAATTAACTGCTCTGCATCATACTTAGGAATAACATCCTTGGTTGCCGACCTAAATCTAGGGTCAAGAATACGAGCTTCAAATTGCGGAAGACCGCCATACTGTCTAAAAAGATCTAACGCTGCAGATTTATCTACCGTCCAGTTAACGGATACGACGACAGTAACTGGCATCTGCTCCTTTGTACTAGAGGCCATTTTCTCTTCATTCTTGCGTGTTCGAACTTCAATTTCTTCAACGCTGTCGATAAACGGGACTTTGAAGTGTAAGCCTGGGCTTACCTGTGTTTTAGCTTCACTAAAGCGCTTAACAATACCAATGTGCCCCTCATTAACAGTATAAACGGAACTAAAGAGAACAAAAGCAACGGCAATTCCGGCACCTAGCTTTTTAATAGGTAAGTTAAATTTCTTCATTTCTACAGCTTGTTTCATGCTTTTTACCAACCAACTTATTATATGTGTCAATAATCAATATCAATCCTAACGCCCGTAAGAAAGTGAGCCCCACAGAACTAACCAAGTACACGGTACTCTTACTGTAACCACCGAGCGTAACCGCCGAGCGTAACGCATCATATTAATCCTTATTTTTATTGCTTGCCTGCTTTATATTCCATCACGAGTCTTACTATTCCATCGAGTTCCTCGCGTTCGTTTGACGAATATAACCCAGACTCTACAACACCAACGGGGCTTTGTTGCGTAATT